>JAFGPH010000384.1 GCA_016926135.1 Deltaproteobacteria bacterium | reverse complement strand
TTGTATAAGATCTTGACTATACAGGAAAATAGCGGACGGTGCGGATAGAGCTTTATGTTGGAGATTCTGATCATCTTCCTGCTGCTGATCGTCAACGGGATCTTTGCGATGGCGGAGATTGCCGTTGTGTCGGCCCGGAAGGCCAGGCTCCAACAGCAGGCCATGGAAGGAAGTCGAAAGGCGAAGGCGGCACTGGATCTGGCGACAAATCCCAATCAATTCCTCTCCACGGTGCAGATCGGAATTACTCTGGTAGGGATCCTGGCAGGGGCCTTCGGAGGGGCTACCATCGCCTCAGAGCTCGGGACTTATTTCAAGGGGTTCCCGCCCCTGGCCCCTTATGGGGACGCATTGGGGGTGGGAGTGGTGGTTGTGCTCATCACCTATTTTTCGTTGATCCTGGGAGAACTCGTTCCCAAGCGCCTGGCGCTGAATCATGCCGAGAGAATCGCCGCCTCCATGGCTTTGCCCATGCAGGCCCTGGCGGTGGCGGTGTCCCCTTTCGTGCGTATCCTGAGCCTCTCCACGGACGTCGTGATCCGTCTCCTGAGAATCCGACCCTCTACCGAACCCCCGGTGACCGACGGAGAGATCAAGGCCATGCTCGCGCAGGGCACCCGGGTGGGGGTATTCGAAGAAGCGGAGCAGGGCATGATCGAAGGGGTCCTGCGTTTGGGAGACCGACTTGCCGGGGAACTGCTGACGCCCAGAACGCAGATTGTTTGGATCGACCCGAACGACTCATGGGAGGATGTCCAGCGGGAAATCATCAGCAGCCGGCATTCAAGGTTTCCGCTGGCGGAGGGCGATCTGGACCGGGTTTTGGGCATCCTGAACGTGAAAGACATCCTGGTCCGGAGCCTTCGCTCGGAGCCGATCGATTTGCGCGAAATGCTGACCCAGCCTTTGCTCGTGCCGGAGTCCATGCCGGCCCTTCAAGTCCTGGATCTGTTCAAGCAGAAGGGGTCTGATCTCGCCATGGTGGTGGACGAGTACGGCGGTGTTCAGGGCCTGATCACCCATAATGACATCCTGGAAGACATTGTGGGCTATGTGCCCCTGCCTGCCGGCCTGGAGGAACCGAGCGCGGTGAGGCGGGAGGATGGCTCGTTTCTCGTGGATGGTCTGCTGCCGGTAGACAAACTGAAGGAAATCTTGGGGATCGATAAATTGCCGGATGAAGAAGAAGGCCATTATCAGACCCTGGGAGGCTTTGTCATCACCCGCTTCGGGCGGATTCCCTCCGTCGGGCAGTGGCTTGAATGGCGGGATTTTGTCTTTGAGGTGGTGGACATGGACTGGAGGAGAGTGGACAAGGTGCTCATCAAACGAATCCAGGATCGAGCGGCTCTGCCGGAAGAGGCGGACTGGCCGTGATGCCGACTCTACAAAGCGGTGCGCTTCAGATAGAAATTGTCGCGGTGAAGGCTTTGACCGTATTCGGCTTACATCCGCGCCGTGTCGCCTGCACAAAAAATGCTGCTTCTGCACAGCGTGAGGAGGGGAAATGGCCTTGAAAGGCAGTGGACCGCGCCGGCCGCGCGGGGTGAAGATCGGGCAGCAGGAAATCGACTCGATCGTGGCGAAGGCGCGTCGGGCGGAAGAGGAACGCATGAAGGGATACCGCGAGCAGTCCCTCAGGATCCATCCCTGGGTGTGCGCACGCTGCGGCCGGGAGTTCACCCTCCAGAATCTCCACCTGCTGACGGTTCACCACAAGGATCACAATCACGAAAACAACCCACCCGACGGTCGCAACTGGGAAAACCTGTGCATCTACTGCCACGACAATGAGCACAGCCGGTTGCTGGACTACGAGGCCGGGGGAGGTGCGGAGGCCGGCGACAAAGAAGAAAAGTCGATCACCCACAGGCCCTTTGCGGGGCTCGCCAATTTGCTGAAAAGAGATAGGTGACCAGGGTCCCAGGTCCAGGGTCCCAGGTCTTTTCAAATGTTGATCACCTCGTCCGCCAACTGCATGGCCGTGACAATGTCCAGCATGTTGGTGGTCTCTCCCACACGTTTCTTTTCCAGAAGATTGAAGTGCGTGAGACAGGTTCCGCAGACCAGAATCGTCACACCGTCGTCTTCCAGTTCCTTCAGAATCGGCAGGGCTTCGGCCTCTTCGATCGCCAGCGTGACACCGCTGTTCACCAGAACCAGACGCCAGAGGTCCGGCCCCATTTCCTTGAGGGTCTTCACGAAATTAAAGAGCAGTTTTTTACCCAGGTCGTCGTCGCCATACCCCATCCGGTCGGTGGCCACCATGACCATGATTTTCTTTCGCTCCTCCAGCGCGCTCATGGCGCTGGGCGTCTCCGGAGCCGGAGCATGCTGGGCGGTTTTTGTCCCGGTTACTTCAAAATCAGGGCCATTCTTCATGGTGGAAACCTGGAATTTTCGGCTCAGGAGGAAACGGCTCACGTTCTGGCGGGCCGCTTCGTTATCCACGACGACGGTGATCACGGCGGGGTTTTTTCTTTCGATCAGTTCTTTGGTCTGCAAGACCGGGGCAGGGCAGGCCAGGCCCCGACAGTCCAACTCGTTTGACATATCTATTGCGTCTCCTCTCCGGATGCGTTCATAAACTGTGTCACGTCACCAGAATTTTCTCTTTGGGCTTGAGCGCTGTTTCGCCCACGATATCGGCCGCGGGAATTCCCTGTGCCTTCAGTGCCTTCACCAATTCCCCCGCCCGCTCGCCCTCCACCGAAATGAGCAGCCCTCCCGATGTCTGCGGATCAAACAGCACATCCCGCAGCACGGGATCGACACCTGGGGCAAAATCAACCATGGAGGCCCGGAAGTCTTTGTTTTTGTAAGCGCCTGCCGGTATGAGGCCCATGGCTGCATACTCCAATGCCTCCGGAAACACGGGAACAGAACCGGCCTGTATGTGCACCCCGAAGCCTGAATCCACTACCATCTCCGCAAGATGGCCAAGGAACCCGAAACCGGTGATATCCGTGCAGGCATGAACGGGGTAGTCTCTCATCACTTCTGCCGCGACCTTGTTGAGGGTGGCCATGGACAGGGACGCCTTCTCCTCGAGTTCCGGTGAAGCAAGCCCGCCTTTGATGGCCGTGCTGATGATCCCGGTGCCCAGAGGTTTGGTGAGGATCAGTCGATCTCCCGGTCTCAGATTCTTTTTGGTAAGGATACGGGCCGGGTGGACGAATCCCGTGACCGAAAGGCCGTACTTCAGCTCCGTATCCTCCACGCTGTGGCCACCCAGCAGCACTACGCCGGCCTCCCTCATCTTATCGATGCCGCCTTCGATGATCTTTCGCAGGATGGAAAAATCCATATCCTTTGCCGGGAAGGCGACCAGGTTCATGGCTGTTTTGGGGATGCCGCCCATGGCGTAGACGTCGCTGAGCGCGTTGGCCGCCGCAATCTGGCCGAACCGGTAGGGGTCATCCACGATGGGTGTAAAAAAATCTACCGTCTGGATCAGGGCGAGATCGTCCGAAATCCTGTAGACTCCTGCGTCATCGGCCCGCTCCAGCCCCACGAGTACGTTGGAGTTTGTGGGGATTTCCATGCCGCAAAGTGCGCGATCCAGGTCCCCTGGCGCCAGCTTGGACGCTCAGCCGGAGCCCTGTACCGTCTCCGTAAGACGAATCCCTTCTTTTGTGCTCATCCCGGTGTTCCTTTCCCGCAGGGACGCTCCGCAGCGCATGCATCTTTTGGATAGCATATAGAAAGGAATCCCCGATATGTCAAACTGGAAAAATCGAAATTTCGCAATTCTTATAAAGGGATTTCCGATCCGGGGAGGAAGGAGAGGGAGGAAAAAAGATGCTCGATAAATGCCTTACACAGGGGCGAGGCGGTTCGCCTCCTGTCCTGGATCAGGAAAAAGCGGCGAGACATGGGGAGATCCCTCACTTTCAGTTTTTTCAGAAGACCCGCTTTCAGCTCCGTATCCAGGGCCAGCGAGGAAAGGATGGAGACCCCAAGGCCCGCCTTGATTCCTTCCTTGACCGCAGTCGACGAGCTGAAGCGCGCGACCACCCGGAGGGATTCAGTTCCTTTGGCCCCTGCGGCCTGGAGAATTTCCTCCAACCGTTTCAGAGTCCCTGAACCGGGTACCCTGGACAGGAAAGGCACTTGATGCAGCTCTTTCACTGAGATCGACCCTCTGTGTCCCCAGGGGTGAGAAGCAGGCACCACGAGCACCAGTTCGTCCTCCCAGATCTCGCTGCAGAGAAGGGTCTTTACGGAACTTCGGGAGCCGATGATGCCGAACTCGAAATAGCCCTCCAGAACCCGGCTTTCGATTTCGCTCGAGTCGGCGATGGTGAGCGAGACCGTCACATACGGATATCGCTTCCCGAAACTCCCGAGAATTTTGGGCAGAATGTACTCCCCGGGTATGGTGCTGCACCCGAGGCTGATCTCCCCTTTCCTGACGCCGAGAAAATCCTCCATTTCGAGGCAGGCCGTCCGCTTCATTTCCAGGAGTGCAAGGGCGTGCCGGTACAACAGGTCCCCTGCCTTGGTGGGCAGCACGCGCCTTCCCATTCGGTCCAGGAGTCTTGTGCCGAGCGCGGCTTCGAGCTTCTCGATCCTTTCGCTGACGGAGGCCTGAGCGAGACCCACCGAATCGGCAGCCCTGGAGAAGCTTCCCAGCTCCACGATCTTCCGGAAGATCTCTAACTGACGAAGGTCGAAATCAGGTTTCATGGGCAGGCGCCGTGATGCCGGGCGGCGGAATCGGTCCGGGGATATGCCGGCTTTTCTTCGAATAATCTCATCGAATCGAGCCCCCGTGTTTCTGAACCGCCGGGAAATCCTGCCTTGTTTGGCGTTGGGCGTCCATGCAAGTCTGGAGGCTGGTTTTTTTGAGGACTTTCTTCATGGCATTCAGGGCCTGATACCATACGGGCCGAACCGGGCAGTTACTCGCATGGATACACGCATTCTTGTTGGCAACACAGTCTACGAGCGACGACTTGGATTCCAGCAGGATCAGGATATCCCAGAGGCTGATTCTGCTGGGGGGGGCTGAGAGCATGTGTCCGCCTCTGGGTCCTCTCACACTGGTGACGAGTTTTGCCTTTTTCAGGGGAATAATGATTTGTTCCAGATATTTGACTGGGATACGCTGCTTTCTGGAAATCTCCGCGATACTCAATGGACCCTTCCCGTAATTCATGGCCAGCTCGATCATGAGCCGGGCGCCGTACCGGCTGCGAGTGGAGAGTTTCATGGGGAAACATGCCTCGCTGAACTGGGATTGTGATTGGAATCCGCCCTGTCGGTCAGGTGGGATCAAATCACACTAGATTTGTATGCCCAAGAAGTCAAGGAACAACTCTACTGCAACTCCGGCGGGCGGGGTGCGATTCGAGGCTATGAGTTGACAACGATTCTGCTGTGCGTATAGTTCGTTCAGGAAGGTGAAATTCCGATACAAAGCGAATCTTCACGGTTTCCGGAGGTGGACCCATGAACAAGAAAGATGAGGAGCAAGAGAGCTGCGGGTGCGGGAACTTCTGCGGGGGTATCGATGTCCCTACGGAAGCGGAAAGGGTCGCCCTGGACGGCATGCGATCCGTCCGAAATGAGGCAAAGGCCCTGAAGGAGAAGATGGCACGAATCGAGAAAGAGGGATCTGCGGAGGAAAAGGCGGAACGGGATCTTGTGCGTCGGGAAATCGATCGGCTCAGGAGCGAATGGCAGGAGTGGGAAAAGAAAAGGGAGGAGGCTGCAAAGGAAAGGATGATCCTGCTGGGGCACGAAAAACC
Organism: Deltaproteobacteria bacterium; assembly: GCA_016926135.1. The sequence goes on along the minus strand of JAFGPH010000384.1, from coordinate 7,389 downwards.
CGATAACAATTGACATATTTTTTACACTATTCTAAATGATTACACCAGTCGTGACCCAACCTTTTGGAGGAAATGAAAATGAGCGGGAACTGGCGGTTCAGCTCGGGAGTTTTTATGCTTTTCCTTTTGGCCGTCCTTTTTGCGGCATCTTCGGCAGAGGCGCAAGAAGAGGACCGGCACTTCACGCTGGAGCGGTGTGTCCGGGAAGCCCTGAGCAACAACTGGGGCGTGAAGGCGAGGCAGGAAAGGATTGAAGAGTCCACTTACGTGAAAGAGCAGGCAAAAGCTGACTTTCTCCCCAAGCTGAGCACCAGTTTCGGATACACGAGAATGGACGATGTCCGATACAGCAATTCGGTCCCGCTGGGGGGAGGACTGTTCATTCCCGGCCGACCCCAAAATACGGAAGACAATTACACGTGGAGGACATCCCTCAGGCAGCCCCTGTTTACCGGTTTTGCACTCCTGAGTGCATACGAACTGGCAAAGCTGGGGGTGGACCGTTCCGAGATGGAACTCGAACTGGAAAAGCTCGATCTGGTTCTACAGGCCAAGGAGTCCTACTTCAATATCCTGAGAGCGGACAAGGGCGTTGAAGTGGGCAGGATGGACGTCGAGTCCCGGGAATCGCATGTGGAGGTGGCCAAAAATTTCTACGACGTGGGAATCATCCCGATCAATGATCTTCTCAAGGCCGAGGTGGAACTGGCCAACTCGCGACAGGCCCTGGTAAAGGTCGAGAATGCGGCCGCATTGGTCAGGGCGTCGTTCAACAGGTTGCTTGCCAGGCCTGTGAACCTGCCGGTCGAGGTGGAACCCATGTGGACCTATGTGCCGGAAACGGTGGATTTCGATCAGGCGATGAACCGAGCCGTCCAGCAGCGTCCGGAGATCCGGCTGGTGGACCTCGCCATTCAGCAGGCCGATCAGCAAATCAGGCTGGCCAAGAGCAAGTTCTATCCGGAGGTAAGCTTTGTCTTCGACTATATCAAAGAGGGCGATCAGTGGGATGTTTCGGGGGACGATTTTCACGATCCCGACCGATGGCAGGCTACGGCTCTGCTTTCCTGGACATTCTGGGAATGGGGGAAGACCGTCAGCGCGGCAAGGGAGAAGCTGAGCGCCAGGAAGCAGCTCATGATCAACAAGGCCGGCCTGGTGGACGGCGTCAGCCTCGAAATCAGGCAGGCCGCCCTGGAACTCGACCAGACGGAGAAGAATATCCCTACCACCAAGAAGGCTGTTGAACAGGCCGAAGAGAATCTTCGGGTCAATCAGGAGCGTTACAAGGCCCAGGTGACCACCATGACGGAGGTTCTTGACGCACAGACCCTGCTGACTCAGGCCAGGGTGAACTACTACACGGCGCTCATCGAGCACCAAGTGGCCAAGGCAAGGCTCCAGAGGGCCATGGGTGAGAACTGATTTACGCCGGGACTGCGCGAAACCACAGTGATCCAGGTCTTCCAGGTATACAAAAGCTTCGGGGCGAATGTGGCCCTGAGCGACATCAGCCTCAGAATCCGAAAAGGGGAGTTCGTCTTCATCACCGGCCCGAGCGGCGCGGGGAAGACCACGCTCCTGAGACTCATTTTCGGCGCCGATGCCCCTACCCAGGGTCAGATCCTCATCAACGGCATCAACTTGAGCCGGATCAGCCGATCCAAGCTGGATCTCTTGAGGAGGAGGATCGGATTCGTATTCCAGGATTTCAAGCTGCTGAAAAGCAAGACGGTGTCTCAAAATGTGTCACTCAGCCTGGAGGTGATGGGAGAGCGACGTTCCGTGATTCGGAAGAAGACGCATCAGGCCCTGAAGGCGGTGGGGCTTTCCACCAAGGAGCACGCATACCCTTTACAACTTTCAGGCGGGGAGCAGCAGAGGGTGGCCATTGCGCGCTCCATCCTGAACGAACCGCTGATCCTCCTCGCGGATGAACCCACGGGAAACCTGGATCCGGACATCACCCGGGAGATCATGGTGCTTTTCCGAAGCGTGAACATGAAAGGCACGACCGTCGTGATCGCCACCCATAACCCGGAACTCTTGCGCGACACGGACCAGAGAATTGTGGTTCTCAATCGGGGACGAATCGTTTCGTAAAGACAGAATGAGAAGTCTCAGAATCTGGGCATATCATTTCAGAAACGCCTTTTCAGGCATTTTCAGAAACAGGCTGGTCCATGCGATCAGCGTGGGAACCATCTCCATATCCCTCCTTTTTCTGGGGGCGTTCGCCCTTTTTCTGGTCAATGTAAACAACTGGGTCCTGGAATGGGGGAAGTCTCTCTCCCTTTCGATCTATCTGGAAGACGGAATGGATACCGCGACCCGGAAGAGGATCGAGGCCGCCCTTGCGGCCCTTCCCGGTGTGACCTTGAGGGGTTTTGTCTCCAAGGAAAAGGCGATGGCGGACCTGAAGGCGACTCTCGGCAGTCAGGCCGGGCTGCTGGACGGCCTTTCTCGCAACCCCCTTCCGGCATCCTTTGAGGTAGTTTTCAAGGACGTGAGAAAGGGTCAGATCGACCCGAAGAAAATGAAAACGGACCTGGAAAAGATCCAAGGCGTCAGCGAGGTGCAGTACAGTGAACAGGTTCAGGAACGGTTCGAAGTGATCTTTTCCATCCTCAAGGTAGCCGGTCTCATCATCGGATTGCTCCTCTGCATGGGCGTACTTTTCATCATCACGAATACCATCCGGCTGACCATTTATTCCCGTCGGGAGGAGATCGAGATCTATAAGCTGGTGGGGGCGAGCGACTGGTTTGTCAAGCTGCCGTATCTGATTGAGGGAGCGCTGGAGGGTTTGTTCGGAGGGATCCTGGCCCTTCTCATCCTTTTTTCGATCTATTTCCTCCTTTCGGTCAAGAGGCTTCAGGTGCTGGGACTTCCGGTCCTGGAAGTCGTCTTTCTCCCTCACAGCTACACGGCATTCCTCGCCGGCCTGAGTCTGATCCTCGGGCTGGCCGGGAGCTTCATTGCAATCGGCCGGTTCTTCAAGAATTGAGTTCGGCTCGCGTGCAGGAGAAGAGAGAGGGTGAAGCGTCTCGTAAGACTGATCATCTGCTTGTGCGTTGCACCGGCACTCCTGGCGGGGCCAGAGATCCCTGCCGCTCCTCCTTCGGGTGGAACTTCGAAGAGAGAGCAGATGGAGAAGATCCAGACCGACCTTTCACGGGAAAGGGAACACTATCTGCGTTTCCACGAAAAGGAAAGGGAACTGCTGGACCAACTTTCCGGACTGGAGCGTGAGATCGGTGAAAAGCGAAAGCGCTTGACCGAATTGCAGGAAAAGCTCGCTCAGAGCCGGAAAGATCTCGGCGGGCTGCAGGCAGAACAGAAGAGGACCGGGCAAGCCCTTTCCGAGGTGGAGGGCAGGCTCGCCGGGAGGCTGGTGGCTTTCTACAAGTTCGCAAAGAGGGGAACCATTCAGATTCTGGCGTCATCCCGGGATCTGGATGCGCTTTCGAAAAGAATTCAGTACCTCCGAGTCATTACAGCCCGGGACCGTAAACTTCTTCAGGAGACCACGCTGCTGCAGCAGAGGCACCGTCGGGAGATCCTGCTGGTGAAGGAGAAGCTTGCCGCGATCGAGCGGATGGAAAAGGAAGAGGGCGAGCGGCTCCTGGGTCTCAAGGAGGATCTGGATCGCAAGGTCCTGCTGCTGATGAAAATCCACAGGGAGAGGGAGTTCTATGAGACAGCCGTCAAAGAGCTGGAGCATGCGGCTCGGCGGCTGAGAGAAACCCTGCTTCACCTGGAAAGAGCGGAGGTCAAACAGGAGAATCTGCCCAGCCATTTTGTCGCCTCCAAGGGCAGGCTGCCGATGCCCTGCACCGGAAGGGCGTACCGAAGCGATTCCGCGGGCCCGGAAGACGGGCATAGAGGGATCTACATCGATTCTCCGACAGGGGGTGAGGTGAAGGCGGTTTTTGCAGGTCGGGTGGATTATTCGGGCCGTCTGAGGGGATATGGAGAAGTTGTTGTAATCAATCATGGTTCCAGGTTTTTCACCGTTTCCGCCTATTTGAGCGGAAGAAACAAGGAGGAAGGAGAAACCGTGCAGGCGGGGGATGTCATCGGCTTCCTGTCGCGGGATGAACTCCTCCAGATCGCGAGACTTTATTTCGAACTCCGGCAGGGCGGGGTCAACCTGGACCCTCTCGAGTGGTTAAAAGCCAATTGACCTTTTCCACGGATGCGCGCATGATAGGATATACGTTTATGCAGCGTGATAAGCGGATAAAGCCGAATAAACCAGATCAGGAGCAACGTCATGGGATTCAGGAACAGGAAAATCTCCTTTGAGACGATATTGATATTCCTCGTCATCGCGGGAGCCATGTTTTTCAACGGCAACAGAGGCCATGTAAAGGCCGGGACTGAGGATGTCTACAAGAATCTCGAGCTTTTCGCCGAAGTGCTGCGCCAAATCGAGAGAAATTATGTAGAGACGCAGGACCCGAAAGGCCTGATCTACGGCGCCATCAAGGGGATGGTTCAGGCTCTGGATCCCCATTCATCCTTCATGACCAAAGAGGAGCATCAAGATCTTTTGATGGAGACAAAGGGCAGCTTTTCAGGCGTGGGGATCGAGATCACGGTTCGGGACAATACGATTGTCGTGGTCTCCCCGATAGAAGGCTCGCCTGCCTACGAAGCCGGTCTTGCGGCCGGAGACAGGATTGTCAAGATCGACGACAAGGCCACCGCCGACATGACCTTGCTGGATGCGGTGAAACACATACGGGGAGAGAAAGGAACAAAGGTCCGACTGACGATCGTTCGGGAGGGCCAGGAAAAACCGCTTGAGTTTTCTCTGGTGCGCAATGTGATCCCGCTCAAGAGCGTACGGCACTACCGTCTCACTCCCGCTGTGGGCTATGTCCGGGTGTCCAACTTTCAGGCCAAAACCACGGAGGACCTGGTTTTGGCCATGGATGCGCTGGAGAAGGAGGGCAAAGTGGATGGCCTGATCCTCGATCTCAGGAACAACCCCGGCGGGTTGCTTTCCCAGGCCATCGAGGTGTCGGATCTGTTCCTGGACTCGGGGATCATCGTGAGCACGAAGGGCAGGGATTCCTCGCAGAATATGGAGGTTGCCGCACAGAAGGATGAGAAAGAAAAGAAGTATCCCCTGGTGGTTCTGGTAAACGGCGGGAGCGCGAGCGCCGCGGAAATCGTGGCCGGCGCCCTGCAGGATAACAAGCGGGCGCTCGTCCTGGGCACACGGACCTTTGGAAAAGGTTCGGTGCAAACCATCCTGCCGCTCTCCGACGGCTCCGGTCTGCGCCTCACGACGGCGCGCTACTATACCCCCAGCGGAAGATCGATCCAGGTCAGCGGCGTCGCACCCGATGTTGAGGTCAAGCTGCTTCCCTCCGCTGAAGAGGATGAAAAGGACAAGACGAGAAGGATCATTCGCGAAAAGGACTTGAAAGGCCATATGATCCATGAGAAGGGAAAGGCTTCCGAAACCGGTTCAGAGGGAGCGCCGAAAGACATGGACCGAAGGGCCAAGGTTCTTCTCGAAAAAGACAATCAGGTGCGGCAGGCCCTCCAATTGCTTCAAACCTGGCACCTGTTTTCTCACCTGAAGAACGGAGAATGAGTTGGACGTCTCGCGAGCGTTTTGTCTCGACCCGGACCGGGATCGCCGATGGTGAAGGGAAAACAAAGGGAGAGGTGAAGGATTGAAGGTCCCTCTATTAGACTTGAAGAGACAGTACGAAGGCATCCGGGAAGAGATCCTGAAGGCTACGGAGGAAGTGTACGCCTCTCAGCATTTCATTCTGGGTCCGAAGGTGGAGGCATTGGAGAAGCTGATTGCAGGCTACTGCGGCTGTGCGTTTGCCGTGGGGGTGTCTTCGGGAACCGATGCCCTCCTGATCTCCCTCATGGCTGCGAATGTTGGAGTCGGGGACTTGGTGATCACTTCACCCTACACCTTTTTTGCAACCGGTGGCTCGATTGTGCGGGTGGGCGCCAGGCCGGTATTTGTGGACATCGACTCGAACACCTACAATATGGACCCGCAAAGCCTGGAGGCGGTTCTCTCCCGAATGCCCAAAGAGGAGAAGAGCAGACTGAGGGCCATCATGCCGGTTCATCTCTACGGCCAGTGTGCCGACATGCAGGGCGTGCTGGAGCTTGCCCACATGAATCATGTGGTTGTCATCGAGGATGCAGCCCAGGCGATCGGCGCGGAATACGAGCGTCGGGACGGCACGGTCTGCAGGGCGGGCGCCATGGGTGAATATGGGTGCTTTTCGTTTTTCCCGTCCAAGAACCTGGGAGCATTCGGAGACGGCGGCATGGTAACGACATCGAGCCGGGAGATTTTCCAGAAGCTCAAGATCCTGCGCGTTCACGGTTCGGACCCCAAGTACTATCACAAGGTGGTCGGTGGAAACTTCAGGCTGGACGCGCTCCAGGCGGCGATTCTGAGCGTGAAGTTCAGGCGCCTGGATGACTGGACTGCGAGGAGAAACGCCAATGCAGCGATCTACCGAAGGCTCTTCCAGGACAGGGGCCTGGAAAGCATCCTTCCGCCCCATGAGAAGGAGAAACGGCACGTCTACAACCAGTTCGTGATCCGGGTGCGGGAGAATCGGGATGGGTTGCGGAGATTCCTGGGCGAAAGGGGAGTCGGAACGGAGGTTTATTATCCCGTGCCCCTTCACTTGCAGGAGTGTTTCCGTTATCTGGGATACCGGGAAGGAGATTTTCCTGCCTCGGAAGAAGCAGCAAAAAAAACAATCGCGCTACCCATTTATCCGGAGCTTGGTGAAGATCATATCAATTATGTTGTTGATTCTATTTGTGAATTTGTCAAGAAATGACTGAATAAAAAAATGATATATTTCGATAAAAAATGCTTGACAGGTAGGAACCGGGTTGGTATAAACACTTTTCTCGCGCCGGGGAGGGTAAAAGAAGTTGACATGCCCGCCCGGAAGGATTAAAGTAGAATCCTCATTTGCTCTTTGAAAACTAAATAGTGATACCGTTGTGGGCCACTGAAAATAGTAATGGATCACAGATCCTAAAAGTTTAATTGGAGAGTTTGATCCTGGCTCAGAATGAACGCTGGCGGCGTGCATAACACATGCAAGTCGAACGAGAAAGCCCGGCTTGCCGGGTGAGTAAAGTGGCGAACGGGTGAGTAACGCGTGGGTAACCTGCCCCTGAATCTGGAATAACCCGCCGAAAGGCGGACTAATACCGGATGTCGTCCCGGAGTCGCATGTCATCGGGATGAAAGATGACCTCTTCACGAAAGTTGTCGTTCAGGGAGGGGCTCGCGTACCATTAGCTAGTTGGCAGGGTAATGGCCTACCAAGGCGACGATGGTTAGCTGGTCTGAGAGGATGATCAGCCACACTGGAA
>JAFGPH010000383.1 GCA_016926135.1 Deltaproteobacteria bacterium | reverse complement strand
GTGTTTCCCAAGGACATCGCCAGCTCCGAACTGAAGTGATCCCGGTATGCCGGAGGTCGTGAAACGATGAGCCTGACCCTGTGGGTGCAACTGCTGGTATCGGGTATCCTGCTGGGCGGGGTGTACGCCCTGGCCAGCATCGGCCTGACCTTGATCTTCGGGGTCATGAAGATCGTCAACTTCGCCCACGGCGAGTTCCTGATGCTCGCCATGTACGTGGCCTTCTGGCTCTTTCACTATCTCGGCATGGACCCCTATCTGTCCATCCTTCTGACCGCCCCCATCCTGTTTCTCGTGGGGCTCGTCACCTACGTGCTCTTCATCCGCCGGACCCTCAACACCCCCATCCTGACCCAGATCTTCGTGACCGTGGGGGTTTCGATCCTCATCGAGAACCTGGCCCTCCTGTTCTGGTCGGCGGATTTCAGGACGGTCTCGATCGGCTACCTCAAGCACTCGCTCATCCTCGGACCGTTCCCGTCCATGGGACTGGAGGAGGTGATGATCAGTCCCGCCCGGCTCATCGCCTTTCTCCTGGCCGTCTCTCTGGGGATCGGCTTCTACTATTTCCTGAAGCTGAGCTACACGGGGAAGGTGATCCGGGCTACCTCTCAGGATCGGTGGGCCGCGCTTCTCATGGGGATCAATATCGACAAGGTTTTCAAGCTGGCCTTCTCCATCGGGATCCTGCTGGTGGGCGTGGCGGGCGCCCTCATGATCCCCATTTACACGGTCCACCCCTTTGTGGGGTTTGAATTCGTCCTGGTCATGTTCGTCATCGTCGTTCTGGGCGGGATGGGGAGCATCGTGGGGGCCATGATCGCGGGGATCGTGATCGGGATCGTGGAGGTCTTCTCGGGGTATCTCATCGGGCCGGACAGCAAACAGGCGGTGTATTTTCTCCTGTTCATCGCCGTCCTGGTCTTCCGGCCCTCCGGGCTGTTCGGGCTGGAAAGAGAAGAGGAGCTGGAACGCATTGAAGCCATGGACTGAAACGCTGAAGACGCCACGGGGCGCCCTTCTTCTGATCGTGTTTCTGGGGATGGCCGTCTCCCCGCCCTTCATCCGGAACGACTTTTACCTGGACGGCTTTATCCTGATCTTTCTCTGGGGGGCCTTTGCCGGCTCCTGGAATATCATCTCCGGGTATGCAGGGATGGTGAGCCTCTGCCACAATGCCTTCTTTGCCATCGGGGCCTACACGTCCACGCTTCTTTTTGTGCGTTGCCAGATCACCCCCTGGCTGGGCCTTTTTGCCGGGGGCATCCTGGCCTCCCTGGTGGGGGTGCTGCTGGGCCTCATTTGCTTTCGCCTTCGAAGCCACTACTTTGCCCTGGCCACCCTGGCCTTCGGCGAGGTCGTTTCCATCCTGGCCCTGAGCTGGCGCACGCTCACGAACGGATCCATCGGGATCGGCCTCCCGATCCAGCCGAGTTTCCGCAACATGATCTTTGAAGGGAAGCTGCCGTACGTCTACATCGGCCTCATCTTTTTGCTGATCGTGGTGGCCATTTCCCACGCCATAGAGCACTCCAGGCTCGGGTACCACCTGACCGCCTTTCGGGAGAACGAGGACGCGGCCCGGGCTTTGGGGGTCCGGACGGGCCGGGTGCGCCTCATCGCCATGGGCATCAGTTGTTTTCTGGCTGCCGTGGCCGGATCGATATACGCCCAGTACATCGCCTACATCGATCCCTCCTCCGTGGCAAGGCTTCAGATCTCGGTGCAGGTGGCCCTTTTCGTGATTGTGGGCGGCATCGGCACCGCGATCGGTCCTGCCATCGGCGCAATGCTCTTCATCCCCATCACCATCGGGCTGAGGGCCTTCCTGGGCAGTGCAGTGCCGGGGCTTCATCTGATCATCTATGCCGTCATTCTGGTTCTGGTTCTCTTCTTCATGCCGAAGGGGATTTACGGGACCCTGAAGGAGCGCACCGCAGGGACTCGGCACCGCTGAGAAAGAGGTGGATGAGGGGCATGCTGGAAGTTCATGATCTGAGCAAATGGTTTGGGGGAAACGCCGTCCTTCAGAGGATCGGTTTTCGAATCGACGAAGGGGAGGTGGTGGGGCTCATCGGGCCGAACGGGTCCGGAAAGACGACCCTGTTCAACGTGATCACCGGCTTCTACCGCACCCGCACAGGCTACATCCGGTTTCAGGGCAGGGACATCGGCCGGCTCAAGCCCGAGGACATCTGCCTTCTGGGTCTCTGCCGCACCTTCCAGATCACCAAACCCTTCATCAACATCCCGGTAATCCAGAATGTCATGATCGGGGCCCTCAGCCGGGAGAAATCCCTGCGAAAGGCGGAGAAAAAGGCCGAGGAGGTCCTCGACTTCGTGGGGATGCTCGGGAAAAAGGATGTGCTCGGGAAAAACCTCACCGTCTCCGATCGAAAGCGACTCGAGATCGCAAGAGGACTTGCCACCTCGCCCAGGCTCCTGCTGCTGGACGAGGTCATGGCCGGGCTGAACGCCAACGAGCTGAAGGAGATGATGCAGATCATCCGGAACATCCGGGATGCGGGCGCCACCCTCTTCATCATCGAGCACATCATGACGGCCATGATGGAGCTGTCGCAACGGATCGTGGTCCTGGACCACGGAGAGATCATTGCTCAGGGGAAGCCGGCGGAGATCTCCTGCGACCCCAATTGCATCAAGGCCTATCTGGGAGAGGAATACCTGCTTGCTAAAGATTGAGAAACTGAACACCTCTTACGGAGATGTACAGGTCCTGTTCGATGTGGGAATCGAGGTCCTGGAAGGGGAGATCGTCTCCATCGTGGGCGCCAATGCGGCGGGAAAGAGCACCCTCCTCCGTTCCCTTTCCGGGCTCCTGAAGAGGACCTCCGGCTCGATCCTTTTCGGGGGAAAAGAGATCCTGGGAAAACCCCCTTACCGGATCGTGCAGGAAGGCATCATCCACATCCCTCAAGGCCGCAGGGTCTTTCCCGCCATGACCGTGGAAGACAATCTCCTTTTGGGTGCTTACTCCCGGCGGGCCCAGGGGAGGGTGGATCAGATCCTGAGGGATATGTATGACTTTTTTCCGGATCTGGTCTCTCACAGGAATCAGATCGCCGGATCCCTCAGCGGAGGGGAGCAACAGATGGTGGCCATCGCCCGAGGGTTGATGGCCCAACCCAGGCTTCTCACGGTGGACGAACCCTCGCTGGGTCTCGCACCCAAGCTGGTGGAGAAAACCTTCGGGATCCTCGAGAAGATCCGGCAGGAAAAGGTGACCATCCTCCTGGTCGAGCAGAATGTCTACAAGGCACTGAAAATGGCCGACCGGGCCTATGTCATCGAGAACGGACGAATCGTGATGGACGGACAGGGCAAGGAGCTGCTGAAGGACGAGCACCTGAAGAGGTCGTACTTGGGGATGTAGCGATGATGGAGTGCGGGGGACAGCCTGCATTTGTCTCTCACAGAGATCACAGAGATGCAGGGTTTTTCAGCCAAAGGGTTGAGGGGACGAGGCGGGTGTTTCCTTTCCCAATGCGACAGCCTCTTCTCTGCGACTCTGCGGGCTCTAGCGAAGCGAGCGAGAGATATCGGCTTTTCTTGAATTGCGAAAAAGCAAACCATTCTATTCTCCGCTCAGTGAGATAACATCAAAGGGGGTGTGGAAATGCTTGGAAATGATGCGATTTCGAAGGCCATGACCGTGAAGCTGGAGGAGATTTTTCCGGAGCTGCCGGCCATGCCTTCCTTCGTGGAAGGGATTCGAAGGGCGCCAAAGCGCAACTTCACGCTGAATGAGGCGGACACCGAGCTGGCGCTCCGAAACGCCCTCCGGTACATCCCGGAGAAGTGGCACGGGCGCCTGGCCCCGGAGTTTCTGAACGAGCTGCTGACCCGGGGCAGGGTCTACGGGTACCGCTTCAGGCCGGAAGGCCCCATCACCGGGAGACCCATCGACGCCTATGAGGGCCGGTGTGTAGAAGGAAAGGCCATCCAGGTCATGATCGACAACAACCTGGACTTTGACGTGGCCCTTTACCCCTATGAACTCGTGACCTATGGGGAGACGGGTCAGGTCTTCCAGAACTGGATGCAGTACCGCCTCACCAGGGCCTACCTGGAGAGGATGACCCGGGAGCAGACCCTGGTCATGGAATCGGGTCATCCGGTGGGGCTTTTTCGCTCCCCCGAAGAGGCCCCCAGGGTGCTGCTCACCAACGGTCTCATGGTGGGCATGTTCGACACACAGGAAAACTGGCACCGGGGCGCGGCCCTCGGTGTTGCCAACTACGGGCAGATGACGGCCGGAGGCTGGATGTACATCGGTCCCCAGGGGATCGTTCACGGGACCTACAGCACCATCCTGAATGTGGGCAGATCCAAGCTGGGAATCCCGGCCGACAAGGATCTCACAGGCCGCCTTTTTGTCTCCTCGGGACTCGGCGGGATGAGCGGGGCCCAGGGAAAGGCCGTGGAGATCGCGCGGGGTGTGGGGATTATCGCGGAGGTGGATCGCTCCAGGATTCGCACCCGGCATGAACAGGGGTGGGTCTCCAGGGTCGTCGAGGATCCGGGAGAGGTATTCCGAACGGCCAAGGAATGCCAGAAGAAGGGCGAGTCCGCCGCCATAGCCTTTTACGGCAATGTGGTGGATCTTCTCGAGTACGCCGTGGCCGAGAAGATTGAGATCGATCTCCTTTCGGACCAGACCTCCTGTCACGCCGCCTATGAGGGCGGGTACTGCCCCCAGGGCCTGACCTTCGAGCAGCGGACCGAGCTCCTGAAGACCGATCACGACCGATTCGCGGCTCTTGTGAACACCTCCCTGAAGCATCACTTCAGCCTTATCCAGACCCTGGTGAAACGGGGGGTTTATTTCTTTGACTACGGCAACAGTTTCCTCAAGGCCGTGTTTGACGCCGGCACCCCGGAGGTCTGCCGGAACGGCAGAGACACCTTGGACGGGTTCGTGCTCCCCTCCTATGTGGAGGACGTCATGGGACCGGTCATGTTCGATTACGGCTACGGGCCGTTCCGGTGGGTGTGCCTGAGCGGAAAGAGCGAGGACCTGGTGAAGACCGATCGTGCCGCCATGGAGTGCATCGATCCGAACCGCAGGTTCCAGGACAGGGACAACTACGTCTGGATCCGGGATGCCCAAAAGAACAGGCTCGTCGTGGGCACCCAGGCCAGAATCCTCTATCAGGACGCCCTGGGGCGCATGAGGATCGCTATCAAATTCAACGAGCTGGTGCGCAGGGGAGAGATCGGCCCGGTCATGATCGGCCGGGATCACCACGACACGGGCGGCGCGGATTCCCCCTTTCGGGAGACCGCCAATATCCGGGACGGGAGCAACATCATGACCGAGATGGCCGTCCAGTGCTTTGCCGGAGACGCAGCCAGGGGCATGAGCCTCGTGGCCCTGCACAATGGAGGGGGCGTGGGGATCGGCAAGGGGACCGACGGAGGGTTCGGGATGGTGCTGGACGGCAGCGAGCGGGTGGACCGCATCCTTCGGACCGCGATCCCCTGGGATGTCATGGGCGGCGTGGCCAGGCGGGCCTGGGCGAGGAACGAAGCATCGGTGGAGACGGCGGCGGAATACAACCGCACCTTCAGCGAGTCGGACCATATCACGCTCCCGTTCATCCCCGACGACAGCCTCATCCGGGGATTGGTGAAGGAGGCGTTTGCGAAGGAGTAGGCTCCGCCCGCAGGCGGGTGGCCTCATGTGACCCCCTGGAAGGAGGTTGCATCAGCCTTCGATGACCAAATTCGAAATCCGAAGCACGAAATTCGAAACAAATTCTAAATGACGAAAAGCCAAATGACCGGAACCGGAACTCGTGACGTTTGACTGCCGAGTTTCTGTCATTCGAGATTCGGATTTGAACCTGTTTGTCTCGAATTTCGAATTTCGATATTCGGATTTCCGGCGATCACGCTCACCCTGGATCGGTCGAACCCATCCGGGTCTTTCACCAGAGGTGGAGGGTTTAGTGACAACTGAAAGGACCCAGACGGCAATGGACCCCTACCCGTTTCCGGTTCCGGACTACCGGTTCGACCAGAGAAACGAGATGTTCAAGCGCCGCACCTGGGAC
>JAFGPH010000054.1 GCA_016926135.1 Deltaproteobacteria bacterium | reverse complement strand
TTTCGATAAGCACGCCGACCGGAGATCCATGTCCTAGTTTTGCTCTGGAATACTTCACCCGGGCCATCCACAATACAGACCTCCCCTCTGCCACCTCTGTTGAAGACTCGATTGGCGAAAAAGACCGCCGAGATCGTCCTCATCGTCCAAATGTCTGATTCGCATTGGATTCTCAAAGTCGATTGGCGAGTCGGTCGCTATGGTTGTTTTTGCTCTCGGCCATTTCGGAGTGGGAGATCTGGTCCCGGTCCAGCCGGTGCTCTGATTCCGTTTGCATCGGGAATATAGGGCCACCTTCAAACCGAAAAATTCGAGAATCTGTGCTGCTGCACTGTCCCACTGATGAATGATGACGGAACAGTCCCTTCTGAAACCGGCGCTTTGTTGACCCGCATCGGACAAACCGCTATAGTCCGGCCCACTGAATCACGCCAAAGGAGACTGCCTCATGAAGAATGTCGAGATGAGCGTTGAGGGAAGCATTCTGACCATCAAGGTGGATCTTTCCAAGGAGTTTGGACCATCTTCTTCTGGAAAGACCGTTATCATCGCCTCGACCGAGGGAAATGTCAGTATCCCCGGAGCGGAGGACAAGAAGATAGGGTTGAACGTTTACCGGAAGAAGTGAGAGAGGTCCATTACAAACGGGAAAAATAACTTTACGGCTGTCCCTGCACCCGCCGAGTGTACCAAAGAGGTCAGGGGTGAAAGGAGAAAATGTCATGGCGAACGTTGCCTGGGTTCTGAAAGCTGAAATCTCCAGAATCAGCAGGAAGGAAGTGAAAGCCGCCGTCAAGGAGATTTTGAAGTCGAACATGACCCTGAAGAAAACCGTGGTGGACCTCAAGAGGCGACTCACCCTGCTTGAGAAAGAGAACAAGCGCCTGGAAGTGAGGCAGGGGAAGGAACAGGCTACAACCCCTCCGGCCCCTGGCGAGGAGGGCAAAAAAGCCCGGCTGACATCCAACGGGGTGAGAGCACTCCGAACCAAGCTGAGGCTGACCCAGGCTGCGTTTGCCAAACTGGCCGGGACCACCCCACAAGCCGTCTACCTGTGGGAAACGAAGGAAGGAAATCTCAAGCTCCGACCGAAGACCAGGGCCGCACTGCTGTCGCTCAGAGGGGTTGGTGCCAGGGAGGCGAAGAAGAGGCTGGCCGAGGTCCAGGGCTAGAGGAAGAACTTCAGGCGGCCCGAGAAACCCGCGATTCCCAGAGTACAGTATTGGTCATGGAGCCTGGTCAATCTGACAACCCTTTACCTTCCCTCGTAATTTGGGCTAATGTGACCTCCGCCCAAACTTGAGGTTACGAATGCAATAGGCTATATCCGGGCTGGGGCGAAAGTGACACTTACCGGATGTAGTCCGCACTCACTCCCTGACAGCGAGGGAATCCACCTCCCTCCATATCTTGTGTACCCCTGCAGGGGTAAAGCTCTCATTCCCGTCAGCTCCCCACGGAAGCTCAGTTCGGGATATCCATGAAATCGGATGTCGCGAATTCCTGGTATATCGATATGTTTTCTGGATGTCCAAGAGAACCACAGCACTTACAGACAAAGACAGTTGTGTTGCGGGTTGGGTTATGTTGATTGTATTTGATTGATGTGATTCCCTTCGAAGAGGTGAGGGACCGATGTAATTCCCCCTTCGTCATTCGTTGGCTTCTAACTCCTTGGCCTTGGATGAGTACCAGTCGATGAGTTCTTGATCAAAGCCTGGGCTGCCCTTCGCAAACTCCGCTGCCTTGCGATAATACTCGGCGGCCATTTTTTTCTCGCCTTTGGCCTCATAGACTGCCGCCAGCCTTTCCGTCCCATCGATCTGATCTGGGTAGCGTGTCAGGAGTTGACGGCACGCGGCTTCCGCCTCGGCTCCGGTTGCGCCAGCGAGGCGCGCGCGTTCCGCATGTCATTGGTGACTTCGACCGGTACGGAAAACTGCCGGAGTCCTTTCAGGTGATCGGTCATCTGGTATTTCGTTTTCTATCCCCATGATGGCATGGGCTTCTCATGAGACAGCCCTTTCTCACCGTTCGGTCCTGACTCCCTGGGGAGGCAGACCCGTCAGTCCGCCATCCAGGTGAACGTCCCGTTGGGGAAAGGGTATGCTGATCCCTTCCTGATCAAAACGCAGTTTCACCTTTTCCGTGACATCACTCAGGACCCTCAGGTACTTCGCGTTTTCCACCCAGCACCGTGCAGAGAGATTCACCCCGTCGTCTCCCAGTTCCATGACATAGACGGCCGGGGCAGGCTTCTTGAGCACCCTGGGGTCGCCATCCATGATCTCCTTCAGCACCTGCTTGGCCTTGAGCAGATCGTCCTTATAACCAATAATCACCTTCACTCGCACCCGGCGGGTCGGCGTGAAGTGGAAGTTGTTGACGACGGTTTTGTACAACATCTGATTGGGGATGAACAGGGTTTTCCCGTCAAAGGTCTTCATCCGCGTGTGGGTGAAAGTCATCGCTTCCACTTTTCCGATAAGGCCTCCGATCTCAATCGTGTTGCCGATCTTGAACGGAAGGGTGGGAATATACGGTTTCAGAAGTACGATGAAAGCGATGGTGACCAGGGCAATGGCTGCAAGAAGGCGCCAGATCACGAGACCCTTCATGCCCAGAGAGTGGAGGGTAAAAGATAGTACCAGGATGATCAACAGGATGTTCAGTACCGTGATCACCGTGGAAATGAGGTACTGGTTTTCGGTGAATCTCGGAAGTGTTTTTCTCAGCCAGGCGAGGAAAACCTTCACCGCGATCAACCCCGCCAGGAACAACGCTGCTGCAATCAGGATTTCCTGCCCATACTGGACGATGAAATCACCCGCTTTTGCGCCGCCGGAAGATCCCAGGAAGTCTCGAAGCCTTGTGTCCATGCCGCGCTCCTTTGAAATGCCCGTAATCCAGTCGTTAGAACGCCAACTGAAACCGGATCATCCATATGTTTGCGCTTCCCCCGTCGACGGGTGGGCTTGCGCGGTCCTCCACCCTGGCCCGTATGTAGTTGGCCATGAGCCGCACCTCCGGGTAGAGATACCAGTTCAGTCCCAGCGTCAGATTCTTCTCCCGGCCTCCCCTGATTTCCCGGTCGTTCAGGTCCAGGTAGGAATACCGGAGCCCCAGTTCCAGAACCCCCCATCCCCCCTCAAGGGGATGAAAGCCGTGGTTCACATCCACCCCGGCGAACACCGCCTTGGACCTCTCGTATTTGCGGGCCTCGCCCGTGAGGAACCAGCTCCCGTAGAGATAAAACCCCCAAAATTTATGATTCTCGCTTCCCTGTGAATAGCCGCGGAAATACTCCCCCTGAAGAGACAGGGGGCCCGAGACCATGGCGCATTCAGCATTGATCAGGTCGCCGCTCTCCGCAGAAAAAATTCCCGTGCTGACCAGCTTCTGACCCGTGAGGGATGTTTCAGGACGCGCACCCAGGCTGAA
>JAFGPH010000382.1 GCA_016926135.1 Deltaproteobacteria bacterium | reverse complement strand
TCCATCCTGGAACTGAAGAATATCCTGAACATCCCGGAGGAGATCCACGGATACCTGGTGCTGAGCGCCACCACGCGATACCAGGACCTCCAGCATGCGGACGAGCAGTTCGGCGCCCTGCCCGTAAAGAGCTGCATCTTCACGAAACTCGATGAAATGCAGGATCCTTCCTCCATGATCAACTTCCTCATCTCCAGGGGAAGGCCGGTCTCCTACTTCGCCAGCGGGCAGCAGGTTCCGGAGGACATCGAGGAGGCATCCAGGAAGAGGCTGGCCTCGCTCCTCCTGAGCAGGATGAGGAAAGGAACAGAGAAATCGACAAACGAGGTGAACGTCAATGGATCAAGCGAGTGGACTGCGAAGCACGGTTCAAGACTCCAAGGCTGAATGGGCGGAGCCGACATTGCGTGACGATGAGACCCAGATGGAAGGGTCGCCTCGGAACCGCATTCGTGTGATATCCGTCACGAGCGGCAAGGGGGGCGTGGGAAAGACCCATGTGACGGCCAACCTCGCCCTGGCCCTCTGCCACATGAACAAGCGGGTGCTCATTCTGGATGCGGATCTCGGACTGGCGAACATGGACGTCATGTTGGGGCTCAACCCTCGCTACACGATCCACCATGTGCTCAGGGGGGAGAAGAGACTCGAAGAGGTGATCGTCTCGGCTCCGGGGGGATTCAAACTGCTTCCCGCCGCATCGGGCATTCAGGAACTGACGGAACTGGACAGTGCCCAGAGACTCTGCCTGCTGAGCGAACTGGATTCGATCCAGGATCGATTCGACATCCTTCTCATTGATACGGCCGCGGGGATCTCCTCCAACGTGATGTATTTCAATTTTGCGGCCATGGAGAAGATCGTGGTTGTCACCAACGAGCCCACTTCTCTGACCGACGCGTATGCCCTGATCAAGGTGCTGACCAACAGCTATCACCAGAAGAGATTCAAGGTCCTTGTGAATGCAGCCCGCAGCGCTGCGGAGGCCAACCGCATCTATCGCCACCTCTGCCTCGTGGTGGACCAATTTCTGGGGTCTCCCTCTCTGGACTATCTGGGATGGATTCCCTATGACAAGATGGTCCACGCGGCCATCCGCCAGCAGCAAGTGGTACTCCAGAGGTACCCGGACACCCCTGCAAGCAAGGGCCTGATGGAACTGGCCCGGACGCTGCTCCACAACGGCAATGAATCCGCCTTCGAAGGGGATATCCGTTTCTTCTGGCGCAGGTTGCTCAACGTCTAGGAATGGGAAGAATGTCATGAGTTCCATGGCGGCAAGGCAATTACGAAAATACACACAGATTTTCCCGACCGGGGAACCCCCCGGGAATCCGGCCGAGAGGGATCGACTGATCCGTGAGTACGCCCCTCTGGTCAAGACCATAGCCGGCAGGCTCGGGGCCCGGCTTCCCTCCCATGTGAACCAGGACGACCTCCTGAGCGCCGGGATCATGGGACTCCTGGACGCAATCGACAAGTTCGATGTGGAGAAGGGGGTCGAGTTCAAGTCCTATGCGGAGTTCAGGATCCGGGGGGCCATGCTGGACGAGCTGCGATCCATGGACTGGGTGCCCAGGTCCGTTAGGAAGAACGCCAAACGTCTCCAGGAGGCCTACACGCGGGTCGAAAAGGAAAAGATGCGACCTGCCGAAGACGGGGAGGTGGCCGCCGAACTGGACATGGACCTGGAGCAGTTCTACCGTCTGGTGGATGAAACCAAGGGCGTGACGGTCCTCAGCAGGGAAGAGCTGGGGGATGTCATCGGAATGCAGGACCTGGGAGAAAGATCTTCCATGGCGCGATCCAACGTCGGCCTGGACCCCATGGATTCCTTGAACCTGCAAGAGGTGAGGGACGTTCTGGCCAAGGGGATTGAAAGATTGCCCGAGAACGAGCGGATGGTGGTGACCCTCTACTACTATGAGGAGCTGACCATGAAGGAAATCGGGAGGGTCATGGGGTACACCGAGTCCAGGGTATCTCAGTTGCACACCAAGGCCGTGCTGAGAATGAGGGGCACTCTCCGGTCCTACTTCGAGGGCTAGCATCCGATGAAAACGGAAGAGGATAAAAGCACGGAAGAAGGCAGCATCCCCGATGGTGATGCCCGACAGACGGCGGGGGAGGATCAGCAAGACCTTCGGGGGGGGGAAGGGGAGGAGAAACCGGCTGACCGGCCTCGCGCCGTGTTTCGGGTTTTCCTGGGTTCGGTGCTCCGCCGGAAGTGGTTCCTGGTTTCAGCCCTCACCCTGGTGCTGGCCCTTGCAGGTTTCGGTGTTTTCAGGAACATGGAAGGGGAGACGGGCAGCGGGAAGGTGGCCGGGGTCGGCTCCACGGGATCGGGCCCTCGGGACAGTCTCCGACAGGAGGATCTCACCCGTTTTTACATCCCCCTGCCTCAGGGTGCCGAGAACCAGGTGATGGCCCTGGATCTCTCCGTTGCATGGGATGCCCTTTCAGCCGTGAGATTCAAGAAGATGGAGGTGCAGGGAAGGGACCGTCTCTATTCGTACCTGCGCGGTCTTGCCGGGAAGGGGGAGACGTTTCAGGAGAGGGTCTCTCTGCTGGAGGAGGAGATGAGCAGGATCCTCAGGGAATTGCTGCGTACGGATTCCCTGGTGATCAAAATCAGGGAGGTGAAGGCCTTCTGAGTCCGGAAGGCTGGGCCCGCCTGACCTGGAAGGAGGAGTCATGGCAGACTTGGCGAATCTCAAAGCGGGTGTTCCTGCGGCGTCTCCTTCGGAAAGGATCTGGGGTGTGCAGAAGAAGGAAAGAACAGGGGATCGCAATCCCCAGAATGGAAGGAAGGCCTTGAAGAGGGAAAGCGGAAATGTCCATGGTGATGATGACACGGACCGGGAACTCGAGAGGGAAGGCCCGTACCAACCGGACGAGGACTTTGGATATGGTACCCGCAAGTTGAGGAAGAGGCTTACACGGCGGGTGGATGTGGTGATCTAGCAGGCTGTCATGGAACCTCAAGTCTGGATCGGCATTCAGGTGTTTCTGGACCTCCTCATGGTGGCTTTGCTGGTATGGTTTCTGCTCTCCTGCGGGAAGCGACAGGCATCCTGGCAGAACCATGAAGCAGCCATACGGGAATCCGAGGCTATTCTGGCCGAGATCAGGGAGATCACCCAGACCCTGGAAGGCAATCTTCAGGAAAAAAGGGAATTGAGCGCTCGAATCCTGGCCCAGCTCGAACAGGGACTGAAGAAGGCTGAAGAGAGCACCCTCGAGATCTCCAAGATCATCCCCAAGACAGGGCGGGCCGCGGCCGGTCCCGGGGATCTTCACCCGGACCCCCTTCATACCCGTTCCTCTGTCCAGGCACTCCTCGCAAAAGGACTCAGCAAGGAAGAAGTGGCACGCCACCTCGGAATCTCCGTGGGAGAGATAGAACTCCTGCTCAAACTCTGGCCCCGGAAAGAAGGGGTGTGAAAACAATCATTCCATGATCCCACGCATACGCTCCACGTTGAACGCCCTGTCTCCCAAACTCCTGTCCCCTCGGCAGGTGCGGCTGGAACAGGGTGAGACCTTTCAGGGCAGGATTGTCCGCCATTACGGTAACAACCGGGTGCAGGTCGCATTCAGGGGGAGTTCCTTTCAGGCCGTGACCGACCTGAAGGTCAGGGAGGGCGAGGAGTATACCTTTCGGGTGAAATCGACGGGGGAAAGGATCACCCTGGTCGTGGAGAAAGGGCCCCGGACCGGCATTCCGCTTCCGGCAGGCAGGGGAGAGAGAATGGCCGCGATTCTGTCGGATCTTGCTTCCTCTCTCTCCCTCAAGAATATCGGCCCCGAGACCAGACATCTCCTCAGGGTCCTCACCCAGGCGCTGCCGTCCCTCATCTACCGTGACCGGGAGGGAGACCCTTCCCTATGGTTGTCCCGCTATTTCTCGATGAGCGGGCTATTCTGGGAAAGCAAGGTAGCACGAGCCCTGATGAATAGGAACCGGCCGGAGTGGAAAAGCACCCTGGGCCATGACCTCAAGGGTATGCTGCTGGGTCTCCAAAAGGCGCTCGGCACGGATGACCGGGAGCAGCAGGGGGTCCGCTCCCTCTGCAGGAAGGTGGGCGAGGCGATTCAGATCATCGAGGAGTGTCAGGTGGAAAACATCTTCTCCCTGGAAGAAGAGGGGGGGTGGTTCCTCGATGTGCCGGGCAGGGCGGAGGAGGGTTTCAAGAGGGCGGAGCTCTTTGTCAGGGGGCGAAAAGAGGGGACAGAGATCCACCTCTCCATGTCCCTCGAGTTCACCGACCTCGGCCAGGTGGCGGTGATCGCTTCTCTGGCGGAGCCTTTCGTCGCCGTACAGTTCCTCCTGGAAGACGGGGAGAGGGCCGGCTTTCTGGAACAAAATCTTCCCCTGCTGGAGATGGCTCTGAAAGGGGCCGGCCTCACTCCCGGTTCGCTGATGTGTCGTGTGAAACAAGCGGAAATGATAAAGGGAGGGGCCTCCGCTGAAGGGGACGGGACAGAGTGTTCGGTTGATGTGCTCATATGAGGGGAAACCATGGAAAGCCGGGAATTCAGGAAGGCAGTGGCGCTACGGTATGATACGGCGCGAGATACGGCCCCGAGGGTGACTGCGAAGGGGGCCGGGCCCATTGCAGAGCGCATCATTGAACTGGCCAGAAAGGAAGGGATCCCCCTGCAGGAGGATCCGGACCTGGTGGGGGCCCTCATGAGGCTGGATTTCCATGAGGAGATTCCACCCGAACTCTACAAGGCTGTGGCGGAGATCCTGGCCTTCGCCTACCGGATGAATCGCAAGATGGCCGGGTCCGGCAGTTAGCTGATGCCCATCGGGAAGCGATTGGGGACTAGCTGATGGGCAACATGTAGTCCGCCAGGCGGGATGAGGTCTTCCGCATGTTCATGCTGAGGAGGCGGGAGACGCCCTTGAGTATCTTGATGCCTATCCTGGGCTGTTCCTCGCAGATGTAGTCGAAACCGGCCAGTGTCAAGCCAACGAGGGTGGCCTTCGTGCGGGCCCTTACCGTAGCCGAGCGGGGGGTCCTGTCAATCACGGACATCTCACCGATCGACCTTCCTCTCGCCAGGGTGCTGATCACCACCCGGTCTATGCCCACCTTGCGGCCGCCCACCGTTTCCTTGACCACGTCCAACTCCCCGTCCACGACGAAATACACGCAGTCTCCCTTGTCACCCTCCTTGAAAAGGACCGTGCCCGGTTCGAGTTCCACCAGATGAAGGTGTTCGGCCACGATGGCGAGATCGCTCGAAGTCAGGGTGTCGAAAAAGGGAAAACTGGCGAGGAAATCGCTGATCGTAGCCACCATCTTGGTTTCACTAAGAGGCCTTTTCTCTACCATTGCATTCCTCCCGACATTCAAAAACATGATATCCGGGGTGGGGATCAAAAAGCCTGCTGACGAAGAGTGCTGTCGGCAGTATTAGCATTCTCCCTTGCCGATCGCAAGCAGGAAGAAGGGCTCCGGAGTGTGGAGTACCATTGCGCGCAAGGAACCGGTAGGTAAACTTTTCCCTTTCCCGGGGAAAAGAGGTTCAGCACAGGGAGGATCGTAAGGGGTCGAAACGGGACCGGTTTGCCCTGCCCAGTAAAGAACACGTGATATCAAGGCATTGAAGAATGGAAGGAACGGCCCAGTCTGGTACGGGTTTTGCTTAAGGATAAGGGCAAAGGAAAGCCGGGAGCAAAAGGGAGGCAAAGATGATCGGTGGAATGATCGATGCGGTGAGAGGGTGCCTGAAGGAGGAGATGAGGATGGATGTGATATCCAACAATCTTGCCAACGCCACCGTGATCGGCTTCAAGAGGGACAAGATATCCTTCCAGGAGATCCTGGGAGAATCCTACGGCGACAAGACCGGAGCCAAGGGCAAGAGCCCGGAGCCGGTGGACAGCGCCCTTATTCGGATCAAAGCCGATCACTGCCAGGGGGATACCCGGATCACCGGAAACACGCTGGACTTTGCCATCGGCGGGAAAGGCTTCTTCAAGGTGGATACCCCCGACGGCATCCGCTACACCCGCCGCGGCAACTTCTCCCTGGACGGTGCGGGCTACCTCGTCACCCAGGAGGGGTTCAGGGTGTTGGGGTCTGGAGGGCCCATCACCGTGTCCGGGAGCGAGGTCGATGTGGACGGCCGGGGGGTGATCCATGTGGACGGTTCCCAGGCAGGACAGATCGAGATCGTGGATTTCGAAAACTATGATGGCCTCATGAAGACCGGAAACAGCATGTTCCACAATCCCTCCGGGGCGCTGGAGATTGCCCCCCCGCCCGAGACCCGGATCGAGCAGGGCTTTGTGGAGCTTTCCAACGTGGACATGGTGGGGGAGATGGTCCAAATGATTCACTGTCTCAGGGCCTTTGAAAGCTACCAGAAGTCCATCCAGGTTCTGGACGGCATCAACAGCCGTGCCGTGAACGAAGTGAGCCGCTTGAGATCATAGGGCCCATGGAATGTTAAGAGTGCAAGGAGGATAGAACATGATCAGAAGTCTCTGGACCGCTGCATCAGGAATGGCAGCTCAGAAGTTGAACATGGACGTGATCGCCAACAATCTCGCCAACGTCAACACAGGGGGCTTCAAGAAGAGCCGTCCGGACTTCGTGGACCTTCTCTACCAGACCCTGCGTGCCCCCGGTGCGGCGACCAGTGCCGGTGGCGAGATTCCCACCGGGATCCAGGTGGGCATGGGCACGAAGCCTGTCTCGGTGCAGAAGATATTCTCCCAGGGCGACTATGTGCAGACAAAGAATTCCCTGGACATCGCGATTGAGGGGAAGGGATTCTTCAAGATCCTGAGCAACGGGGAAGAACTCTACATGAGGTCGGGGGCGTTCAAGATGGACAATGAGGGATATATCGTCACCTCCGAAGGCGATCGCCTCCAGCCGGAGTTCTCCATCCCACCCGAAACGGTCAATTTCACTATCGATACGGGCGGAAAAATGGTGGCCGTTGCCGGCGACGGGATCACGGAACTGGCCTCAGGTCAGTTGACCCTTTACAGCTTCGCCAATGAGGCAGGTCTTCTGAGTGTGGGTGGAAACATGTTCCGCCCTACCGAGTCCTCGGGAAGCCCGGTAGAGGGCAACCCCGGGGTGAACGGCATGGGATCATTGGCCCAGGGGTACCTGGAGATGTCCAACGTGGACGTGGTGGAAGAGATGGTCAACATGATTGCGGGACAGAGGGCCTATGAAATCTCGTCCAAGTCCATCAGGGCCGCGGACGAGATGATGCAGATGGCCAACAACATCAAGAGGTAGGTGAGCCCATGAGCATTTCCAAGAAAGCATCGGTAAGCCTTCTGGCAGCGATTGCGCTCGCTGTAGCGGCCCTCACGGTCACCCCCTCCACGGCATGGGCACTGGAGATCCGGGTGAAGGATCAGGCCACGGTCAGGGGTGGCACCATTACCCTGGGCGACATTGCCTCATTTACCCCCGAGACGGACCCGCGTGTGGAGATGCTGGCCCGCATGGACGTGGCTTCCGCGCCTTCTCCGGGAAACGGCGTGAACCTCAACCGCACTTTCCTGAGTTATAAGATCGGGTCGTCCTTGTCAGGAAAAGAGGACATCCTTCTGGAGATTCCGGCAACCATCACCGTGCGGCGCACGGCCAACACGATTCCGGGCAGCCAACTCGATCGGATTTTCAGGGATCATGTGCGCAGCCATGCTCCGTGGGATCCGAAAAGGCTTGTCTTCGAAAAGGTGGATGTGCCCGAAGCCGTGGCCCTGCCCGAGGGCAGGGTGCACTGGGAGATCCTGGAGAGAGGGGGCGATCGTTACCTGGGTCATGTGGCCGTCACGATCAACTTCTTCGTGGATGGGAAACAGGTCCGTAACGTACCGGTGAGCGGGAAGATTACCGTTCGGCAGGAGGTGGTCAAGGCCGCCAGGAGGATCAGCCCGGGTCAGACCCTGGGAAGAGAGCACGTGACTCTGGTGGCGGAGCAAAGCAGCAACCTCCAGCGGGACGTCCTCACGAACCTGGAGGATGTGCTGGGAAAAAGGGCGGTCCGGAGTATTCAACCGGGCCAGCCGATCACCTCCCAGATGACCGAAGATCCCCCTGTGGTGAAAAAGGGGACTGGGGTGCTGATCCTGGCCCAGAGCGAACTCATCCGTGTGAGCACCCGGGGAAAGGCCATGGAGGACGGTCGCTTGGGAGAGGAAGTCCGGATCATGAACCTGAGGAGCGGCAAAGAGATCTTTGCCACCGTGAAAGGGCCGGGCCTGGTGAAAGTAACCTTTTAGGGGCGAAGAATGGGTGATTGCGAGGGAATGGTCATGATGGACGGAAACAAGACACCAACGGAGAGAGGGAAGATGCAGAGGATCATGATGGGGTTTGGAATCGTGCTGGTGCTGACGGCCCTCTGCGCCTGCAGCGGCGTTCCTTCGATTCTCAAGACCGAAAACACATTACAGCCGGCGCCCAGAGTGCCCTCCCACGACGCTCCCCCGGCGGTCGGTGAGGTCAGTTCCCACGGAAGCCTGTGGAGAGCGCAAGGTTACCGGAGTCTCTTCAGGGACCTGCGCGCACGCCAGGTGGGAGACCTGGTCACCGTGAACATCGTGGAGACCTCCAAGGGAAAGAAGAAGGCGGACACCAAAACGTCCCGGGCCTCCTCCATTGAGGCCGGCATCTCCAATAGCCTGGGCTGGGAGACTAAAATCCCGGAACTCACCTCTTTCGGCAACAAGAAGGTGAGGGCCGCCTTTGACAACGAGGCCATGTTCAGGGCCAACATGCAGAACGCACATACCGGCACGGGGGAGACCAACCGGGACGAGACCATGACCGCTTCGATCACCGCCGTGGTGATCGACGTCACTCCGGAGGGGAATCTCTTCATCCGGGGTACCCGGGAGGTGAGGCTGAACAACGAGACCCAGTTCATCACCCTTACCGGCTATGTCAGGCCCGAAGACATCTCGCCGGACAACACGGTTCTCTCCAGCTACATCGGGGATGCCAAGATCGCCTACACGGGGAGCGGCGCCGTGAGCGACAAGCAGCGACCGGGCTGGCTGATGAGGCTGGTGGACTTCGTGTGGCCGTTCTAGGTGAGAGGGGGGAACGTATGAAGGGCGTGATCAAAGTGACGGTGGTGTTCCTGACGGTGCTGAGTCTTCTCCTGATCCCGGGCGCCCGCATGGATGCATCCGCTGCCAGGATCAAGGACATCGCCTCTCTCAAGGGGGCGAGGCTGAATGAGCTCATCGGGTACGGCCTGGTGGTGGGTCTCAACGGTACGGGCGATGGCACGGGGACCAAGTTCACGGTCCAGTCCCTGGTGAACATGATGGAACGCCTGGGCATTCATGCCCTGCCGGATCAGGTCAAGGTGGCCAATGTGGCGGCCGTGATGGTCACGGCCAAGCTCCCGCCTTTTGCCAGGATCGGGAGCAAGATGGACGTGCTCGTTTCCTCCATCGGGGATGCCAAGAGCCTCCAGGGCGGGACCCTTCTGCTCACCCCCCTCAGGGGCGTGGACAACCAAATCTACGCCCTGGCCCAGGGGCCCCTCGTGGTGGGAGGGTTTTCGGCCTCCGGTGCCGCAGGGGGAGGGGTCCAGAAGAATCATCCCACCGTGGCCAGGATCCCGGGCGGCGGTGCGGTCGAGAAGGAGATTGAATTCGAATTCAACAGCATGGAAAACCTCGTCATCGGCCTCCACAATCCGGACTTCACCACGGCCCTCAGGGTGTCGCAGGCAATCAACAAGGCCCTTGGCGAGTCGCTGGCCGTTCCGGCGGACGCCGGGACCATACGCATCAGTCTGGGGGAGAAGGCAAAGGGAAGCCTTGTGAATCTGGTCGCCGCACTGGAACAGATCGACATCCAGCCGGACACCAGGGCGAAGGTGATCCTGGACGAGCG
>JAFGPH010000053.1 GCA_016926135.1 Deltaproteobacteria bacterium | reverse complement strand
TTCCTCGCTTCCATCATACCGGGCCTGATCGTTTCGTTGCTGTTCGTCGTGATCATCTACACCTGGTGCAGCATTGATCCTTCCCTGGGTCCGCGGGGAGAAAAATCCTCCTGGGGCGCACGGATCGCTTCGATAAAAGGGGTTGCCGGGGTTACAGGGATCTTTATCGTGGTGATGGGGGGGCTGCTGATGGGATTTTTTACCCCCACAGAGGCAGGCAGTGTCGGCGCCTTTGCTGTCGGCCTACTGGCATTCGCCACAAGAGATATCAATTTTACCATCCTTTTCAAATCATTACGGGAATCCTTGCTGATGGCATGCATGGTTCTCATACTCATAGCAGGCTCGACCATATTCGGCCATTTCATCACGGTGACAAAGATTCCCATGGTTTGTGCAGAGTGGATTCTCCAATTACCCTTTCCAAGTCATACGATCTTGATTCTCATCGGTTTCGTTTATATTCTGGGAGGCACCTTCATCGATGACCTTGCATTCATGATCCTTGCCACCCCCATCTTTTATCCTATCGTCGCCAAGCTTGGCTACGACCTGATTTGGTTTGGAATATTCATTCAGATTACCGTAATGATCGGCTCGATTATTCCACCTGTGGCCATCAACGTATTTGTGATAAGAAGCGTCACAAAGGATTCTTTCAGTGATATTTACAAAGGGGTAACGCCATTTTTGATAAGCCTTATCCTGGTGATAATCTGTCTGTTTCTCTTTCCTCAGGTGGCCCTTTTTATTCCGTCGTTATTGGCGGCAAACTAAATAACGGAGGTGACGTCATGAAAAAAGTATGTGTTTTTGGAGTCGTTGCAGTTTTGTCGCTGGTATGGCTCGTCTGTCAGCCCGTTCATGCCCAGGAAAAGACGATAACGCTAAAGCTTGCCAACTATTTCCCCCCGGACAACAAGATTTCGGTTGCCATGGATGCATGGTGCAAGGAAGTGGAGAAGAGAACAAACGGCAAAGTGAAGCCGACCCAGTTCGCAGGCGGGACACTGTCCCCTGCGGCCCAAACATACCAGGCGGTCATCAAGGGAGTCGCCGACATGGGACTGAGCTTTTGCTCTTACACCATGGGGCGCTTCCCCCTTTCAGAGGTAGTCGATCTTCCCCTTGGATACAAAAGCGGCTACACCGCAACGCGATTGGCGAATGAATTCTACATGAAATTCAAACCAAAGGAATTCGATGATGTGAAAGTCATGTTCTTCACGGCATCACCGCCCCATATGTTTCACTCCAAAAAGCTTGTCGCCAGCCTCGAAGACCTGAAAGGACTCAAAATTCGATGTACAGGTACAAGTGCAAAGGTCGCTAAGGCATTGGGGGCTGTTCCCGTGGCAATGCCTATGTCGGAAGCCTATGATGCCCTGTCCAAAGGTGTAACCCAGGGCATCATCTGTCCCTACGAGCCGATGAAGGGCTGGAAGCTTGCGGAAGTCATCAGTCACACCGCGGAATACGGATCGGCTTATACGAACATGACGTACGTCGTCATGAATCAGGAAAAATGGAAATCCATGCCGGCCGATGCCCAGAAGATCATTGAACAGGTCAACAAGGAGTGGATTGAAAGAATGGGTAAGCTCTGGGATGAACTGAACCAGGAGGGGAAGAACTTTTTTATTCAGAAGGGTGGCAAGATCACCGTTCTCACAAAAGAGGAAAATGAACGCTGGGCAAAAAGTTTGCGTCCGATACTTGACGCGTACGTGAACAATATTAAATCGAAGGGTTTGCCTGCCGAAGAAGCGTTGACATTCTGTATTGACTACCTGAAAAAACATCAGAAATGAGCTGACCAGGAGTGAAGCTATCAGTTGGCGGGGAAAACCTTTTGGTCGGGACACGCCTACCGGGCATCCCTTCAAAAGGTTTTCCCCGGGCCACCCCGGACATCGATCTCCGGGTCATGCCGTCACACATCCGAAGCAAGGTCTCACCTCACCCGGAAACCAAAAGGGAAGGAGTAAGAGAAATGCAGAAAATGCTTTTGTTCGGTTTTGTGCTTCTTCTTGCCTCTCTGGGATCCCTCCCACCGGCCTGCGCCCAAAACATGAAAGTCGAGGTGCCGGACTTTTTTTGCTCGGGAGAAAAATACATCATCCGGTTCGGGGTGGTGAACCGCTTCACGTACCAGAGGACGTGCACGGTGGCGTTCAAGATTATGGATGCGAAGAGGGTTTTGGCGTGCAAGGAAGTCACACTGGTCGTTCCTGCCGAATCCGACGGGTCGGCGCTTCAGGAGATTGAGGTGAACGCGCCTTGTGTCGAGGGCAAAGCCACCCTGGAGGCCAGGATATTCATACAGACGGATCGGAACAGGGTACAAACCTGGCTCTCGGATTGTCCGAGGCAATGAAGGGAGTCAAATATACGCCCGCGGCCGGCGGCTCTCAGCCGGGGTTGCCTTCAGAAGTTCGTCAGCACGATTCGCCCCGCGGTTTCTTCGTTCGGCAGTTCCATAAGGGCATCATTCGCCTTTTCCATCGGAAAGGTCTTCGAAACGACCGGTTGGATCTTTCCTTCCTCCACAAGACCTATCACCCGGAGCAGCTCTGTCTTTGTGCAGAGCCGGGATCCTTTGATATCCCACTCGTTGTAGTGCATGGCCATGGTGTCGAGGGGGAACGGCTGGCCCGGGGCGTAACCGACGATGATCAACTTTCCGCCCTTTCTGAGGCTGGGGAGCGACCACGCGAGGGTCTCTTTCGATCCCACGAATTCCAGGACCGCGTCCACGCCTTTCCCTCTCGTGATATCCCGGATGGCCTCCGAAGGCGTCCTGTCCGGACCGATCAGGAAGTCCGCACCATGCTCCTGCGCCAGGCTGAGGGCTTTCTCTTTTCTGTCCGCCACGATGACCTTCGCGCCGCAGAGCTTTGCGATCTGAACGCCGTGTATGCCAAGGCCGCCGGCGCCGACAATGAGCACGGTCTGTCCCGGCCGAACCCCGGCAAGGCCGACAATGGCGTGGTAGGAGGTGGCCACCGCATCGGTCAGGATGGACATCTCCTCAAAGGAGCGGCACGGGTCAAAGGGGCAGAAGGCATAGGCGGGGACCTTCACATACTGCGCAAATCCGCCCGGAAGCTCGAACCCGACCCGCTTCAGGTTGGGGCAAAGGTTCTCGTAGCCTGTCAGACAAGGCTCGCAGTTGCGGCAGGTGACGTAGATGTAGAGAACCCCCGCGTCCCCCTTCCGGATTCCTTGCACCCTGTCTCCCACTTCCACGACGACACCGGCCACCTCGTGGCCGGGCGTGTGGGGCAGGGTCACGATGGGGGGAGGGATCTCTCCCCTGTAGATTTTGAGATCCGTGTAGCAGAGACCGCACGCCTTGACCTGGAGCAGGATTTCATCTTCCCCGATCGAAGGCGTTTCCACCTCCACCCACTCCATGGGTTGGTGATATTGCCTCAGGACCATAGCTTTCATGTGGGACCTCCTTTATGACAAACATTTGAATAATGCCCTCTGACAGAGTGCCTGGGGTACCCCTCACCCAAAAGCCAGGCAGTGAAATCAAGGGGGCATTTGGTTTCTGTGATCACACCGGGAATAGTTCCTTGCGACGGTGGAGCAATGCCGGGAAGGTTGCTCTCGTCCGCTTGAGAAGATCCATGTTGATATCGCAGATCAGGGTGGAAACGCCATCCGGTGCCTGGGCCACCACCAATCCCCAGGGATTAACGATCATGCTTCGGCCGAAACACACGTTGTCGTTCGGGTGGGGCCCCCACTGAGCCGCGGCGCCCACCCAACAGAGGTTTTCAACGGCTCGCGCTCGCAAAAGCAGCTCCCAGTGATCACGGCCAGTCTGCAGGGTAAAAGCGGCTGCCAGAAGGATGACCTGAACATTCCGCTCTGCCAGGCGGCGAAAAAGCTCCGGGAACCGGAGATCGTAGCAGGTGCTCATACCGAACACAACGTCGTCGATCGTGAAGGTGACGACCTCTGATCCCGCTGTCATGGTTTGGGATTCCAGATAGGTGAGTCCCCCGGGGATCTCCACATCAAACAGATGAATCTTTTTGTATTTTGCGACGAGATCCCCGTCAGGGTTAAATACCATGGCCGTGTTGAAAACCCGGTTGTCGGCCCTCTCCAGGAAGCTGCCCAGATGTATGTATACCCTGTGCTCCATGGCCTTGTTGCGGATGATCTGGATGCTGGGCGAATCGTCTACCGGTTCGGCATTCTCGGCCTTCCTATCGTCCGGACCCAGAAAATTGAAATACTCAGGGAGCATGATCAACCGGGGCTGCCGTTTGGCGAGTTCATCGATCAGCCTTTCCGCAGAGGCAAGATTTTCGCCTTTGTTGTCTTGGCTGTTCATCTGACAAAGTCCTAATCTCATCTCGTCCATCCCTTTCGAATATCTTTTCTCTACTTCCATTCAGTGCGTGGGGTTCCAGGCATCAAACGACGCGACACCTTCATCAGGTCATATAGGCGTCTCTGAGCTTGTCGCCGCCTTTCAGTTTTTCGGGGTGGTCCTCGTGAAACACGATTTTCCCGAGCTTCATGCCGTACACCTCATCGGCGACCTTAAGAACCTCGTTGACGTTCTGCTCAACGACGATAATGCTGGTTTTCGTCTGACTGCGGACACTGGCGATGGCACCCATGAGGTCCCGTAGGATGATCGGGGCCAACCCGAGAGAAGGTTCATCCAGCAGAAGCAGCTTGGGGTTCTGCATAAGGCCGCGCCCGATCGCCAACATCTGCTGCTCTCCGCCGCTGAGGGTGCTGGCCATCTGGTGCTTCCTCTTCTCCAGGATCGGAAAAAGGCCGGTCACACGACGGATGGACTCCTGGAACTCCTCACGGCTCTTAAGCAGGTAGCCTCCCATCTCCAGATTTTCTAGCGTCGTGAGCGGCTTGAAAACCTTCCCCCCCTGGGGGACCAGGGCGATCCCCTGCCTGACTTTCTCATGGGCCGTTTTTTTGGTGATATCCCTGCCTTCGAAAGATATCGATCCAGAGGTGGCAAGCAGCTGCCCCGATATCACCCGCAAGGAAGTTGTCTTGCCAGCACCGTTCGGGCCGACCACCGCCAGGATGCGGCCTTCCCCAAGGGCGATCGAGACCTGCGAAAGAACGGTTTTTTTCCCGTATCCCGCAGAAATTCCTTTCAGTTCCAGTAACATAAGCTTATGCGGCTCCCAAATAGGCCTGCAACACTTTTTCGTCGTTGCGGATCTTTTCCGGAACGCCCTCGGCGATCTTCCTGCCGAAGTCCAGAACGACTACGTAGTCTGAAACGTTGATCACCACATCCATATTGTGTTCCACGAGAAAAACGGTCTTGCCCTGGTCAACGAGATCCCGCAATAGACCCATCATCTTCTCGATGCTTACCTGGTCCAGCCCTGAGGCGGGCTCGTCCAGCAGAAGCAGTTCGGGGTCAGTGGCCAAGGCCCGGGCCAGGATAATGAGCTTCTGCTCCGCATAGGAAACGTCTTCGGCCAGCTTCCCGGCGATCCCGTCGAGCTTGAAATGCTCCATGATCCGGTGGACCCTGTCCATCATCTTCTTCCTCAACCCCCTGCGCCAGAGAAGCGATCCCAAGAGTGTCAGACGGTGGGTCTCTTTAGTGCCGACCAGGATATTCTCGAGCACGCTCAACCTGCCGAGAATCCTCACGTCCTGAAATGTCCGGGCGATCCCGGACTGCACGATCCGAAAAGGCGCAACCCCCGTGATCTCGCGGCCCTTGAAAAAGATGCTGCCCGTGTCGGGCTTGAGGAAACCCGTGATGAGGCTGAAGACGGTGGTCTTGCCTGCGCCGTTCGGCCCTATGAGGCTCGTGATCGTCCGTCCCTTCATGGAAAAGGAGAGATCGTCGATGGCCTTCAAACCCCCGAACGATTTGAAAAGATTCCTGGCTTCGAAAATCGGCATTACGTTCTCCAAACTCACCTCTTCCCCGCGATCTCCGACAGAATTCCATCGGGTCTGAATCGCATGAAAAGGATGATCAGCAGGCCATAGAAGATCTGACGGAGGGGGGCGGCGACCGTGCTGGGTATTTGCAGGAAGCGCAGCAGTTCCGGGAACACAATCAGGATGGGGACCCCCACAAGCGCGCCTCGGACGTTCCCGCTCCCGCCGATGATCACGAGACAGCAGATGAAGATCGATTCGTCCAGGGTGAAGCTGAACGGGTCGATAAAGGAGATCACGGTGGCGAAAAAACTGCCGGCCAGGGCGGCAAGGGAACAACCGATCGTAAAGACGGTCACCTTGTAAAATTTCACGTTCTTGCCCAGGGCCTCCGTCGCGGTGTCGTCTTCACGAATCGCCTTCAGGATCAATCCGAACGGCCCTTTCCCGAGCCGGCTGGTGAACCAGAAACACAACAGCATAAACACCAGGCTGAGGACGAAAAAAGACACGTTCGATTGAAAGCGGAAACCGAAGATCTCGGGTTTCGGGATACCGGCAAACCCGTTGGATCCGTTCGTGACGGCCAGGTTGACCATGAGGGCCAGGAAGATGAACTGGATCCCGAACGATACGGCGAGGTAGTGGTCACCCTTCACCCGGAGCGAGGCCATGCCGAAAAAGACGGCGAGCAGGGCCGCCAGCAGCGCAGCAGCGGGGAGGGTCCACAGAAAGTGCCAGTTGTAGTTGACCATGAGGATTGTGGTCACATAGGCCCCCACCCCCATGAACCCGGCATGAGACACCGAGATCATCCCCGTGTACCCGAGGATCAGGTTCAGGGAAACGGTAAGGACTATGTAGATGTTGATGATGATCAGGATAAAGAAAAGGTATTCCAACTCTCCCCCCCTCGCAGCCGCCCCGACGGGCAAATGTCAGGACGGTTGCTTGAACAGCACCTTCGGCCTGATGATCAGCAGCACGATGATGACCCCGAACAGGATGACATATTTCCATTGCATGGAGAAGATGACCGTCCCGATATTTTCGATGATGCCCAGGGCCAGCCCGGCTACCGCGATCCCGTTCAGACCCCAGGCGGTCCCGATCAGCGCCGCGATCACACCGGTCAGGGCTATTCCCAGGCCGGTCGTCGTGTCCATCCCCAGATCCATGATCTGCAAGGCCGCCGCCAACGAGATGATGGCGGATCCGAGAAGAAAGACCATGAGCCTCAACCGAAGGGTGTCGAGCCCCATGAGTTCGGCGGTTTCAGGGTCTGCAGCGAAGGCCCGGATGGCCTTGCCCAGCCTGGTCTTGAACATGACCATGTGCACCAGGCCCCAGATGCAGAGGACGGAGGCCAGCAAAATTACCTGATAAAGGGTTATCCACAGCCCTCCCAGGCTTCGCCCTTGGAGAAGGCCACCAGATATGGGCACCACCACGGGCTCCGACTTCCACACAAGGAGGGCAAGGTTCTGGAGAATAATGGTGACCCCCACGGCCGTCAGAAATATCTGCACCTGGGTAGCCCCGAGGTCCTCCAGCGGTTTGTAGCAGACCCTCTCGATCAGGACCCCAAGCAGCGAGGCAAACACGATGCTGCCGGTCAGGGCTATGAGAAATGGGACCTGCCAGACCACCGCCAGCTGATAGAAAAAGAACCCCCCCATGGTGAACACAGCCCCATGGGCAAAGTGGAAGATGCCGGTGGTGGTGAAGATGATCCCGAAGCTCAGCCCCGCCAGGATGTACATGGCGCCGGCAACCACACCGTTCAGCAGTATCTGACCGATCATGAAAGGTACTCCTAACTATGCCCCGGCCGTCTTTCCCCTAGTCCGACGCCTGGCGGGCGAAAAGCAGCCGTCGACCCGGCCCTTCCAGCGGGTAGGGGATCCCCGAAGCCGCAGCGTTCCTTCCCGCTGCGGCGTGATCGGCCGCTCCCTCCCAAGGCATCTGCGCACTCCACTCCGGCGAGGGGAGATGCCTCGGGTCAGGCCAAGCGCGAGCCCCGCCGGACCAGGGAGAAGATGAGGGGCCTTCGAGGACGCTATTCCTTCTCCTTTTCCGTGAACTTCCCAAAGCGGTGAACCTCCTTGAACACTCCGTTCTGAACGGCCAGCACCCGGTGCTGCGCGTCGGCCTCGCTGTATTGGTCAAAAGAGATGGTCCCGGAAACGCCCTGATAATCCTTGATCTCGCGCATAGCCTTGAAGAGCTTGGCGGTGTCGGTGAGCCCCTTTTTGGCCGCCTGGGCATAGAGCATGATGGAGTCGTAAGCCGAGGCAGCGTAGATGGGCGGGAACCCACCGTAGCGTTTGCTGTAGTTCTCGCCGAAGCTCTTCATCGCAGCATTACCGAGCACCGGGTCAAACTCGTACGCCACCGCGGCCAGCCCTTCGGAATCGCTACCGGCGGTGTTCAGGGTCTCGGAGGAATAGAGGGCGGTCGCCCCGAGGAGTTTTGCCTTGATCCCGAGACGACGAGCCTGCTTCACGGTGTACCCCGCATCTACGGATGTTTGAATGATGGCGATCACGTCGGGCTGCTTCGCGTTCACCTTGGTCAGGACTGAGCTATATTCCCTCTCGCCCGGCCGCACGCTCTCCCTGGCGACGATCGCGCCCCCCATTCTCTTGAAATATTTCTCGAAAAGATCTGCACCCGCTACACCGTATTCCGAGTCCACCGTGATCAGCGCCACCTTCCCGGCCTTCAGGTTTTCCTTCGCATACTTGGCCATGGCTAGACTCTCGGTCACCTGGCCGCCCATCATCTTGAACGTGTAGTTCCCCATCCCCCGAACCTTGTCGTTGGAGGCTGAGGTGTAGCACTGGATGACTTTGTTCTGCTCTGCCAGGGTGGCCAGCGCCCTGATGATCGGGCTCCCCGTGATGACGATGAAGTTGACCTTGTCCATCAAGGCCAGTTTGTTGAATGCGGCAATGGCCTTGCGGGGTTCATACTCGTTGTCCTCCCAGATGACTTCGATTTTCTTCCCGCCGATCCAACCCTGCTTCTCCAGATCCGCCAACGCCATTTCTACGCCATGATGAGTGTAGGCGCCAAAACTGGCCACCTTCCCGGTCAGCGGAATGGTTCCCCCGATGCGAAAGGATTCTTCGGCAAACGCCGTAAATGACCCCGTAAGGCCTATGACCACGACGAAGGAGATGACAAAAAGTAGCCTAAGCAAGTTGACATTTTTCATTCTGATCCTCCCTATCAAAAAGTTCACGCCATAATCTCTGCACCCTCTTGCCGTGTTCCGATGTGTATCTCGACGCTTCAGCTTTCATCCATCCGCCTGTCGGGATACGGATTGTTTTTTCAGGGCATCCAACACCTTTTCCGGGGTTATCGGAAGATCGTGCAAACGGATCCCCACAGCATCATAGATGGCGTTAGCAATTGCAGGAGCTGTTGGAACCAGGGTGGGCTCGCCTACCCCCTTTGCCCCAAACGGTCCTGTCTCGTCGTAGTTGTCCACGATCGTGACATCGATTGGGGGCACATCCTGCGCGGTGGGGATCATGTAGTTCCCCAGGCTGGGGTTTTGTTGAACCCCTTCGGAAAACTGGATCTCTTCCATCAGGGCGAACCCTACGCCCATGGAGACACCCCCCTGGATCTGGCCCTCCACCAGCGTGGGGTTGATGGGGGTCCCGCAATCGTGCGCGGCCGTGACCCTCAACACCTGCACGTGACCGGTGTCGGTATCCACCTCCACTTCGGCCATCTGCGTGGCATACACATACGTGCCGTATGGCTTGCCCTGGCCCGTCTTCGGGTCAAGGGGCAGTGTCGGCGGGCTGAAGGAGGCGCACCCGATCACGGGCCGCCCCAGTTTGACCTGGCTCGTCCAGGCAGCCTCCCCGATGGTGACCTGCTTCTCCTCGAAGTCCTTGACCCGGATCACCCCCTCGCACGCCTCAAGCTGGTCCTGCCGCACCGAGAGCATGGATGCGGCCGCTTCGAAGAGCATTTCTTTTGCCTTTGCCGCCGCCATGCGGACCGCGTTCCCGGTGACGTAGGTGGTTCGGCTGGCGATCGGGCCGGAGTCCATGGGCGTGGTGTCGGTGTCCGCCGTGACCACCACAATGTCGTCATGGGGGATGCCCAACTCCTCGGCTGCGATTTGGGCCAGGGCGGTCTTGGACCCCTGTCCGATCTCCACCGTGCCGTTCATCAGGATCGCGGTCCCATCCTCATTCATCTTCAGGATGACTGCACCTGGGTTCGCCGCCACCGTAAATCCCACCGGGTACCACATGCACGCCACCCCGCGTCCTCGCTTTTTCATCGGTTTTCGTCCCTCCTCCATCCGAATTGGCTGGCTGCTGCCCTTAGTGTGTCGCGGAGAACGACGCTGTGCAACTTCTGCCCCGTTGCGCTGAGTGCCCCTTCCTCCAGGGAGTTGAGGAGACGGATTTCCAGGGGGTCCATAGCCAGTCTTCGGGCAATGCTGTCCATGTGGGATTCGTAGGCAAAGCAGACCTGCGGCGCCCCGAATCCCCGGAAGGCCCCTGCCATCGTCTTGTTGGTGTAGACCGCACAGGACTCGATGAGCAGGTTGTCGATCCGGTAGGGACCTGCGCTGAGAATGGTCCCTTTGCCCAGGGCCGTTTCCGTCCAGGAATGGTACGCACCGCCGTCGGCTACGATCCTGACCTTGCGTGCGGTGATTCGACCGTTTTTCTCCACCCCGCTGACGTAGTCCATCACGAAGGGGTGTCGCTTGGTGGTCGATGTGAACTCCTCCGTGCGCGTGTAGACGATCTTGACGGGTCTACCCGTCTTCTTCGAGAGGAGCGCGGCTACGGGCTCCAGGGTGATCTCATTCTTGCCCCCGAAACAGCCGCCCGCCTGGGTGGAGACCACCCGGATGCGGCTGATGGGCAGGTTCAGGGTCCTGGCCAAGTCGCCGCGGACAAGGGTGATCCGGCCCAGGCTGCTCCAGACGGTGAGACGGCCCCACGCATCCCAGGATGCGACCATGGCATGCGGTTCCAGGTAGGCGTGGTCCACCATCTGTGATGTGTACCGCTCCTCCAACACCAGGTGCGCCTTGGAAAGGGCTTTTTCGACATCACCCTTCTCAATGCGCCAGGAGTTGTAGACGTTCCCATGGGGTTCATGGACCTTCGGCGCGTCTTCCCGCATAGCGTCCAGGGGGTCGAATACGGCCGGCAGGACCTCATATTCCACCCTGATCCTGGAAAGGGCCTCTTCGGCGATCTGCTCGCTCACGGCCGCGACCGCTGCGACGGCGTCCCCCAGATGGCGGACCTTGTCGCCGGCCAGAACGGGCTGGTCCTGGGCATGGGGACCGAAGGAATTGACCGGTATCTCCCTGCCCGTCAGCACGGCCTTCACGCCGGGCACCCTTGCCGCCTCCTCGACATCG
Organism: Deltaproteobacteria bacterium; assembly: GCA_016926135.1. The sequence continues at coordinate 477 of JAFGPH010000053.1, read as the reverse complement.
ACGTGCAGGATGCGGGCGTGGGCATGCGCGCTCCGCAGCACCTTTGCACGGAGGGTGCCGGCAAAGGACAAATCCTCCACGTAGTTCAGAGCCCCCAGCACCTGCGGGACGCTGTCCGCACGCGTAACCCGCTTCCCTACGCTCCCTCCCCTGAGCGCTCCTCCGGCGACCCTGTCCGCCGGCATCGAATCGGGCCCTTGCTGTCCGCGGCTTGTGCACGCCTTCCCGGCGCGCTCCTGCTGATTCTCTTTGTCGGAGGGCCCGGTCTCAAGTGCGCTATGGAGCACCGCGTTGATGATCTTCGTGTAGCCTGTGCACCGGCACAGGTTGCCCGCCAATGCGTTGTGGACGTCGCCTTCCGTGGGGTTCGCGTTCCTGTCCAGCAGGGCTTTGGCCGACATGAGCATGCCCGGACCGCAGAAGCCGCATTGCAACGCACCTTCCTCGACAAATGTCTTCTGAAGCGGATGGAGTTCC
>JAFGPH010000052.1 GCA_016926135.1 Deltaproteobacteria bacterium | reverse complement strand
TGAACGATCGGCTCCCCGGTGAAGGGAAGACCATGCCTGCTGCAGGTTAACGTAGCAGGGTGCAAAAAGCATGTAAATCAGGAATGTTCTGATTTTTCTGTCCAAAATTCTCTTACAGGGAAAACCGCGACAGGTCAGGCTTCGATGAGGTTGTGCTGAATGGCGAATCGGGAGAGTTCCGCGTTGTTCCGTAGCCCCAGCTTGGCGAGCAAGCGATTCCGATAGGTGTCCACGGTCTTGACGCTGATGTGGTAAGTCTCTGCAATCTCGCGGTTGGTCTTCCCGAGGGCCAGGCAACGGAGGACCTGCATTTCTCTGTTGGAAAGGGCGTCCAGGGGAGAGCCTCCGCGGGCTGCCCGCGCCGCCAAGGCTTCAGCTGCGGAATCGCTCAGAAAACGGCCGCCCGCGTGCACCTTCCGGATCGCCTTCACCAGCTCTTCGGGCGCCGAACGCTTCGTCACGTATCCCATGGCGCCCGCGCTCAGGGCCCGCCCCACGTATTGTTCCTCCTCGTGCATGGTGAGGATAAGAATGGGGAGGGTGGGAAGGAAGGAGCGCAGCTGACTGACCACCTCCAGCCCGTCCATCCCGGGCATGGAGATATCGATTACGGCCACGTCGGGAGGCTTCTTGCGAGCCTGGTTGAGTGCCTCCTCGCCGTTGGCCGCTTCCATGACGACCTCGATATCCCCCTTTTCCTCAATGAGCCGACGCAAGCCCGCCCGCACAATGCCGTGGTCGTCTGCAAGCAAGACCTTGATCAAGGGAGCGCCTCCTCGGAATGGGCCGCGGGCACTCGGAAGAGCACCTCCGTCCCCTCACCCTGGCGGGAGTGGATTTCCAGGGAGCCGCGCGCGAGGGTGGCGCGCTCGCGCATACCGGCGATTCCCAGGCAGCCGTTCTCCGCAAAGGCCTCTGGATTGAACCCCTTTCCGTCATCAATGACCGAGAGGCACATTTCCCCGTTGCCGTTCTCGAGAACGACCTTTACCTCCCGTGCCCCGGAGTGACGGGCCGCATTGGTCAAGGCCTCCTGGGCAATTCGATAGGCTGCGGTGGCAAGAACCTCGTCGACGCGATCCACGTGGTCGTGACTGAAAGAACACGCAATGCCTGTGCGTTTGGCGAAATGGCTGGTGTACCACTCCAGCGCCGAGAGGAGGCCAAGGTCATCCAAGACGCCGGGTCTAAGCCGAAAGGACATCGCGCGCACCTCGTCGATGGTCTTGTCCACGAGTTCGCACATGCCCAGGGCTCGCTCGGCCGCATTGGGGTCGTTCCCCCTCAGTTTCTCCCATATCCAAACCGCCTCGAATCTGAGCGCGGTCAGCATCTGACCCAACTCATCATGCAACTCCCTGGCAATGGCGGCACGCTCCTTTTCCTGGCTGCTGATAATGCTGGCGGAGAGGCGCCGCAGCTGGTCTTCGGCCTTCTTGATGGCCGTAATGTCCGTAGCGATCTGGCACAGGCCGTGGACCAAGCCCTTTTCATTGTAAAGGGGGAATTTGATGACAAGATAGGTGTGGATGCCGTCCTTCTGCGAAATCCGTTGTTCCCCCTGAAAGGAAGCCCCCTTCTCGATCACCTTCAGATCACCCGTCACGATTCGCTCTGCCGTTTCCCTCGGGAAGATTTCGTGGTCTCTTTTGCCCACGACGGAGTCGTTCGTGACCCCGAAGATTTGTTCGAATTTCGAGTTCACGAGGGTGTAACGCGCCTCCCTGTCTTTGATGCACACAGCGGCGGGCGTATACTTGAGAATCCCGCTGATCTCCTCCGTGCGCGCCTTTACACGGGTTTCCAGTTCCCTGGAGTAGCGGGTGACCTCCTCTTTGGCCAGGCGGAGGGCCTTTTCGGCACGCTTCTGATCGGTCACATCCCCACTGAAGATAGCCACCCGCCGCACCTTTCCCTTGCCATCAAAAACGGGGTAGACATTCGTGTTGAGCCATCTCCCGTTTCGACGGTCCTCATATCGAACCGGCCGTCCCGTGCGGATGACCTGTTCGTGGTAAGCTCTTCTGGTTTCAGCCACGTCGAGCTCGAAAAGATCAAATGCGCACGTCCCGATGACTTCTTCAGCGCTTTTGCCGAATCGATCGGCCGCGGTCTTGTTCAGGGCTAGAATCACCCCTTCCGTATCCAGGAGCAGGGCACCTTCCGTGGGGGCGTTAAGAAGGGCTCGTGTGGTCTCTTCACTTTCCCTCAGGGCCTCTTCGGCAGCCTTTCTCTGGGAGATGTGGTAACTCGCCTTGTTGTATAGGAAGAAGACGAAAACGCCGATGAGGAGACAGCAAGCAAGGGCGGCAAAACCGGTCACCTTGATAAAGCGGAAGGAAACCTTTTGGGAAATGGCCTGCGTACTTTGCAGATAGACGATGGACCAACCGGGGTAGCTTTCCACCGGAACGCTGTACAGGGTATACCCTCTCCCGGACGCATCAAGGACTTGGTGCTCGTCCGTCTTCTTGAGGCCGGTCCATCCGAACGGACCCTCACCGAACTGACGTGAGACGGCGACGCGGGCGGTGTCCTGCGGTGAGGGTTGCCAGAGGAATTGATAAAGCCAGTCCCTTTGGTTAGAGATGAAGAGGAGTCCGGTGGGGTCGACAAGCGCCACGATCCCTTCAACGCCCTGATGGAAATGCCTTTCGATCAGCGTGATGGCAGCCTTAACCACGAGCACACCGAGTGTCTTTCCCTTCTCATGAACTGGATGGCTGTAATACACGCCCCTCTTCTTGGACGTGATGCCCCTGCCCATGTAGACAGATGGCCTTCCCCGCATCGCAGCGCGGAAATAGGGCCGGAAGGCGTAATTCTCGCCCACAAAACTGTCGGGGTCGCTGCGGTTGCTGGAGGCAAGGGTGTTCCCCATTTCATCCATCAGATAGCAGACGTCCACACCCAGGGCCTGTTGAAAGTGGTCAAGGGTGGCGTTGGCCCTTGAGAGGGAGTCCTCGGAGGCATCGAGCAGGACATTCTTCATCTCGGAGAGTCCGGCCAGGGCCTTGGCCGATTTGAGGTATTCATTCAGATGGGTAGAAAGGTGGTCTCTGATGGTCTCTGCAGCCAGCGCGGCCTGCCGCTCCGCCTCCCTCAACGCGGATTGCCTGGACCACGAGTAGTAGAGATAACCCACGGCAGAGGCGGAAAAAAAGGCCAGTAAAGAAAGAACCAGAAGGATGGCGCGAAGTCTCATCGTCTCCTCGAGAGAGGTCCCTTGAGGTTCAAGCGGAGAAACGAATGCAAGACAATCAGGGACATTCTATGCCCAGTGGGAACGAAAATCAAACATTTCACCGGGAATGGAAAGCAGCTTATTACACCTTTTCGTAAATGCGCCGATATATTCTGTGGCCATGAATGGAAGCATGCCATGCGTAAGGGCCGCGCTGGGGGTGGTCGTCCGGCGCATTCATGAAAAGATGTACTAAGGATTGCATATTGCCCTGAGATGCTATAAAAATAGAAGTCAGAAGGAAACATTCGATTGACCGGCACGCCATTGGACTGAATGAAAGGGGTTTTGGGGATTCCGGAACCCGCGGGGTTTCTCTCCCGCGTGGGGCAGTATGGTCTCAGGGTGCTCTTGGGAGAGGAGGGTTCGTATGCCCATTTATGAGTACGAATGCCGTTCCTGTGAGGCGATTTTTCAGAGCCTGGTGATGAGGAAGGAAGAGGAGAGGAGGTTGCGTTGCCCGAGGTGCGGCCACCCCAAGCCGAAAAGACTTATTTCAAGGGTTGCCTACCATGTGTCTGAGGAGGCTCGGTTGGACACCTTCAACCCTCGTGCTTCGAAAAGCGATGCGTTTTACAGGGATACCCGAAACATTGGGTTGCATGCCAAGAAGAGGGCACGGGAGATGGGCGTTGACCTGGGAAGCGGTTTTGAAGAAAAGCTGGAAAAACTTCGGTCCGATCCCGGTAGCGTGATCCGGGACAGCGAATGAAAAGGCCCTTATTCAGGCGCGCTTTTGACGCCTCGGGAATCCGGTCATGAGAGATGCAGCGAAATGGACTGCGCCGGGAAGTCTGGTCCTGATCCATTACCAGGATAAACCTACGGTTTATGCGCGCGTTGAAGCCGTCGAGCCCGACGTCAAGAAGGAATGGTTTCAGGTTACCCTCCTGCTTCTCACCATACCTGCCAAGAATGTCACCTGGATCCTGCGAAGGGAATATATAGAAGGGAACCCCTTTACGATGGGTGGGCAGTCCATGAGACTGGAGACGATTCCTTCTTTCAGGCCGGCGACCCCTTCCGGGCAGAACGGCGATGCTTCCGGAGCCAGGGAAGCCGCGAAACCGGGGAAGGTGATTCCCTTCAAAAAGGAGCCTTAGTACACCTTTTCATAAATATGGTGACGTATTCTGTAGCCATGAATGGAAGCATGCAATGGTTAAGGGCCGCGCTGGGGGTGGTCGTCCAGGCCGCAACTACTTCTACGATGCTTCCAAGACGGGACGAGGGTTCTGCGTTTTCCACAAGCAGCCCCAGGCTGCGACACCCGAAACGGGGCAGAGCCCTGTCCCTGCGACGG
>JAFGPH010000381.1 GCA_016926135.1 Deltaproteobacteria bacterium | reverse complement strand
TGCGACCGAGGCGGCGGTAAGACTTGGCAACCCTGTTTTGGGAAACATCATCTCCGTGGGGGCACTGGCGGCTACGGGGGTTCTCCCTCTGACCCGGGGGGACCTCGAAGCGGTGCTGTCCCGCAGAATGAGCGCCGACAAGGTGGAACTGAACCTCACGGCCTTTGACATGGGAGCTGCCATGATCCGGGGGTAGGGAAACCGGGCGGGGCAATACCCGTTGCGCCCGCCTGTCGCCAAGACTGATGTTGTGGAGGCGTGACACGGACAAAACGGAGGTTGTGTGCTTGAAAAACCTGAACAAACGGATTTGGCAACCGTTCACCCTGATGTATCGAAGGGCGAACGCGGCTTGTTCATGCTTCGATACCTCAGCATGAACGGACTTCGTCTACAGGTCGTTCAAGGTATCCATGCCCAATCACTAAACATGGTGGAAGGAGACTGGCTATGAGAGGAAAGGCGATCTTTTGCGTGGTAGGTATGGTGGTGGCACTGTGTCTGTTCGGTTCCGGGGTCTTTCAGACGGATGCGGCGGCAGCGGAGGCGAAGACCTTCAAGTGGAAGATGGTGACCGCGTGGCCTCCCAAGTTCCCGGTGGTGGAAGATGCCATCACGCGCATGATCAAGAACATTGAGACCATGAGCCAGGGCCGCCTCAAGATCGAGCACCACCCCGGAGGCACCCTCATTCCTCCCCTGGAGACGTTCGAGGCCGTGAGGGGCGGCATGGCGGAGATGGGGAGCTCCTGTTCGTATTACTGGGGCGGCAAGATACCCGAGGCGCCCATCTTCACGACGGTTCCCTATGGTATGACCCCGCAGGAGAGGACTTCCTGGCTGTACAACGGTGGAGGGCTTCAACTCTGGCACGAACTCTATGCTCCCTTCAACATCGTGCCCTTTGCCATGATCAACACGGGGGTCCAGATGGCCGGCTGGTTCAAGAAGGAAATCAAGAGCCTGGCGGATCTCAAGGGGCTGAAGATGAGGATCCCGGGCTTCGGCGGCAAGGTCATGGCCAAGGCCGGCGTCAACGTGGTGCTGCTCCCTCCCAGCGAGATCTTCGTGTCCCTGGAACGAGGGGTGATCGATGCAGCCGACTGGATCGCCCCCTACCACGACAAGCGGATGGGGCTTCATCAGGCGGCGAAGTATTACTACTATCCCGGCTGGCAAGAGCCCAGCACGGTGGGTGAGCTCCTGATCAACAAGAAGGCCTGGGAATCCCTTCCCGAAGACCTGAAGGTCATGATCCAGTGCGCTGCCGCGGACTGCTACATCTGGAGCCTGGGCGAGTTCGATTCCCTGAACGGGGATGCCCTCAAGGAGCTGGTGGAGAAGCACGGTGTGAAGGTGTCGAAATTCCCGGATGACGTGATGGCGCAATTGAAGAAACTCAGTGCCGTGGTTCTTGAAGAGGAGGCGGCGAAAAGCCCCAAGATGAAGAAGATCTATGATGCCTTCAAGGACTTCAAGGGAAAGACCGCTTCCTGGACCAAGGTCTCCACCGAGGCGTTCCTGGACGCCCGGGCCAAATAGGGTTCTCAAGCGATGAAGGCCCTGAAGGTCCTGGTTGGACTCATTGACGGGATCAACAAGGTGGTCGGATTCGTGGCCACCGTCTTCATCCTGGTCCTCGTCCTCATCACCATGACGGACGTCAGCCTCCGCTACCTCTTCCGGGCAGGCTCCGTTGCTTTTCAGGAGCTGGAATGGCATCTCTACGCGGCCAACTTCGTTCTGGCCGCGGGATGGACCATGCTGAAAGACGGTCACGTGAGGATCGACATCCTTTACAACATGGCCAGCCCCAGGAAACGGGCCGCGATCGACTTCGTCGGCGTGTTCCTCTTATGCATACCTTTCTGCCTGATCGTCATCTGGTCGTCGTGGCCCTTTTTCGTCAATGCCTGGTCCATCCGGGAGGGTTCGCCTGATCCGGGAGGTCTTCCTGCCAGGTATATCCTGAAGGCCATGATTCCCCTGGGATTCAGCCTCGTCCTGCTGCAGTCTTTTTCCCAGGCCATCAAATTCTTTTTTACACTCACGGGCAGGGAGGATCAGATCTCATGAAGGAATACCTCGACCTCCTCATGGTGCTCGCCCTGATCCTGTGCCTGCTCGGAGGATATCCCGTGGCGTGGACCCTCGGGGGCGTGGCCACCATCTTCGGAATCATCGGATTCGGGTTCGATTTCTTCATGTTCCTGCCGCTGCGTCTCTGGGGCAGGATGACCAATTTCACCCTGGTGGCCGTCCCCCTGTTCGTCTACATGGGCGTGGTGCTCGAGCGCTCCGGCCTGGCGGAAGATCTGTTGAAAACGATGGGAGACCTTTTCGGCAGGCTGCGGGGGGGGCTTGCCATATCCATTGTGATGGTGGGTGCCGTGCTGGGGGCTTCGACCGGGGTGGTGGGCGCCACGGTTGTCACCATGGGGGTCATATCGCTGCCCGTCATGCTCCGCTCCGGCTATTCGGCGCCGGCGGCCACAGGGGTCATCTCCGCGTCAGGGACCCTCGGCCAGATCATTCCTCCCAGCATCATCCTGGTGATCCTGGGCGACATCATGGGCGTTTCCGTGGGCGAGTTGTTCGCGGGAGCCCTCATCCCCGGTTTTGTCCTCGTGGGCTGCTACATCGCCTACATCGTGATTTACGGGTATTTCAGGCCCGAGCACGTACCTGCAGCCGTGGTGGGAGAAAGGGCGAAATTGGGAAAGTCTGGGGTTCTGAGGGTAATTGGCGTCCTTCTTCCACCCGCCCTTCTGGTCCTCGCCGTCCTCGGGTCCATCCTCGGCGGGATTGCCTCCCCTACGGAGGCCGCCGGGGTTGGGGCCTTCGGCGCCTTGCTGCTCGCCCTGGCCAAGCGCAAGCTGACCTGGGCCGTGCTCAAGGAATCCATGGTGACTACCACCCGCCTCTCCAGCATGGTCTTCATCATCCTGCTCGCGGCTACGTCCTTCGGGCTGGTCTTCAGGGGGCTCGGGGGAGAACAGATGGTGAAGGACTTCTTTCAGGGGATCGGCGGCGGGGAATATGTGACCCTCGCGGTGGTCATGCTCGTGCTGTTCGTGCTGGGGTTCGTCCTGGACGTGATCGAGATCACCTTCATCGTTATCCCCATGCTCACGCCCGTGTTTGAGGACATGGGATTCAACATGCTCTGGATGGCGGTCCTTATTGCCGTCAATTTCCAGACCAGTTTCCTGACCCCTCCCATGGGGTTCTCCCTGTTCTACCTGAGGGGGGTCAGCCCGCCGGATGTCACCACGTCCCACATATACCGGGGTGTTGTCCCTTACGTGGCCCTCCAGCTCGTGGGCCTTGCCATCGTGATCCTGTTTCCCTCCACGGTGACCTGGCTTCCCTCGGTGGTGTTTAAGTGATGAGATCTTCCGGCCCGGCTGGCATTAGGCGGGAAGCCTCTCTCCTCTCGCAGATGGGGCCAACAGTTC
>JAFGPH010000380.1 GCA_016926135.1 Deltaproteobacteria bacterium | reverse complement strand
GAGTATGAATGCAAGAAGTGCGGTCACCAGACGGAGGTCTGGCAGAAATTTTCCGACTCGCCGCTGTCGAGATGCGAGATCTGCAACGGGAAACTGAGAAAGCTGATTTCTCAGAGCGCCTTTCATTTAAAGGGTACGGGCTGGTATGTGACGGACTATGCATCCAAGAGCGGGACGAGGGAGGCCACGAAGAAGAAAGAGAAGGAGTCCCCGGCCAAGGAGGCAAAGTCGACCGATTCAACTCCGAGTTCAAACCATTCGACAAGCTCCAGCAACAAGAACGAGGCCTGATCGGCAGGGTCTTGTTGCCAAAGGCGCCGGACTCCTCCGAGTTCACGTTGTCCCGAAAAGGAGCCGGTAGGGTCAACCATGAAGAGATTCGACAGCGGGAAGGTTCAAGACAAACTTCTTGACAGACTTGAAAGGAAGGAAAAACGGGAGCTCTTCCAGCGAGACAGGTTTTTCAAGTTCAAACTGTCCGCGATGAACAGCCGTTTGCATCAGGCCCTCCTGATGGAAAAGGTCATCGAAACGGACTCTCCTGCGGCCCTGTCCGAACTCCTTCTGAAGGGACTGAAGAAATTCCAAAGGTTGAACGAGTTTGAGTTCAAGTATTTCGTAGCCCCCCTCCGGGATCTTTTGCCCCGCCCCAATCCCATCTCCCTTTACATGACCCAGTATATCCTGGAGGTCGTCATCAATGACCCCTGTGTGATTGATGTCTACGGCACGGACCTGGAGATCTACCAGATCGTCAATGGTGTGATCAACCGGATTAACACGGAATTCACCAGAGCAGAGGATGAAATCCTGCAGCAACTCTCCCGCACCAAGTCCCTGGTGCCCGGTTCCCGGGAATATGACATCGCCATGGAGCAGCTCTTCTACAGGAAGATGGGAGAACCCCAGAAGTAGATGAGCGGAGGAGACCCTGATGGCTGAGAGAATCGCCTTTCTTTTTCCCGGTCAAGGGTCTCAGGTGGTCGGAATGGGTCTCGACCTGGCCCTCCAAATGGAGCAGGCGCGTGAACTCTTCGACCTGCTGGATGAGATTTGCCTGAAGCCCCTGTCCAGGCTTTGCTTCCAAGGCCCTATGGAGGAGTTGACCCTGACGGTGAATCTCCAACCGGCCGTCACAGCGGTGAACCTGGCCTGTCTGAGGGCCCTGAACCGATCTCAGGTCCGACCCACCGTTTGTGCGGGACACAGCGTAGGAGAGTGTGCCGCCCTCGTCTCGGCAGGGGTCCTCTCGGAACGAGACGCCCTCCTTCTCGCCAAGAAGAGGGGCGAACTCATGCACAGGGAAGCCATCCTGAATCCCGGCTCCATGGCGGCAGTCATGGGTCTTCGCAAGGAGGAGGTGGAGGAGGTCGTCCGCCTCGCGGCAGAGGAGGGTGTCATCGGCATTGCCAACTACAACACGGCCCAGCAGATCGTCATCACCGGACAGCAAGAATCTCTCAGGCTTGCCATGGACCTGATCAAGCAGAAGGGCGGCAAGGCGATCCCCCTCAATGTGAGCGGTGCCTGGCACAGCCCCCTGATGAGGGACGGGGTAAAAGACTTCCGCGACTTCATGGAGGAAATCTCTTTTTCCGAGCCGCGGGTCCCCATGCTCTTCAACGCCGAGGCAGAGGCCGAAACCGATCCCGGGAGGATCAAGGAGGTCATGGCCCAGCAACTGACCCGGCCCGTGAGGTGGAACGAGATCATGCTCAGGATGCTCGACCAGGGCGTGGATGCCTTCGTGGAGGTGGGTCCCAAAAACGTACTGATCGGCCTCCTGAAGAAAACGCTGCCCCGCGAGAGTAATGTAGCGCTTTTCAATGTGGGAGACATGAAGGGTCTGAAGTCCCTTCTCGACGCCCTTTCCTAGCAGGCTGCTGGAAAAGTCCCTTGGGCAGGTTGCTGAAAAGCATCCAGATGCAAGGCGCCCGAAATCCCGAGGAGCGAGGCGTACATGCCAGTACGTCGCAGCGACGAGGGGTGAGGGCAACGCTGCAGATGGGTGTTTTTCAGCAACCTGCTAGAACCTCACCCCTTCCCGGCTCAGCAAAAACTTCTTCACATCCAGCCCACCTGTGAAGCCGCCTAGACCCCGGGCGGCCACCACCCTGTGTCACGGAAAGATGAGGGGAAGAGGGTTGCGACCCATGGCCTGACCGATCGCCCTGGCTGCGAGCGGTCTTCGGACCATGCGGGCAACCTCCCCATAGGTCCGGGTCGCCCCAAAGGGGATCCGGGCGATCGCTTCCCATGCCGACCTCTGGAAGCGGGTTCCGTGTTCCTCCGGGAGAACGGGTCTGCGCACAGGTCGGTTGTGCCACGCAGCATCTACCGCCTCGATCAGGGATGCGTTCATGTTCCGATCTATCCGTAGCACCGCCGGCGCCAGCAAGTCCCTGAAATAGTCCAGGCAGGCAAACTCTGCCTCCAGACTGAGACCGATCCTGAGCGCACCCCTTCCGGACGATGCCAGGCAGACCCTCAGCCCTTCCAGGCTCATCTGCCAGCAATAGACGATCCGTGTTTCTTCCCCTGCCACGTGTCCCTCTCTTCCAGCCTTTTCCTGATACGGTGGAGGGTTCCGGTCTTCTCCTTCGCCCAGAGGGGCGCCACCAGATCCACCCCGAAGGGGTCCCCCGTGAGCCTCTGAACCACCATGGCCGGTGGGATCCTTTCCAGGAAATCCACCACCAGATCCACATACTCCTCTCTCTCAAGGCACTGGAATATCCCCTCTTGGTGCCATTTCGCCAGGGGCGTGTCCCTCACCACATAGAGGAGATGGATTTTGACCCCTTCCAGAGGGAGTCCCCCCACATAGCGTGCCGTTTGACGCATCATCCCGGGCGTCTCGCCCGGCAGACCCAGAATGACATGGGCGCACACATTCAGCCCCGACCGATCCGCCATCAGGACGGCCTTTTCAAAGGCCGCCACGTCGTGTCCTCGGTTGATCCTCTGAAGGGTCGCGTCGTGGGCCGACTGAAGACCCAATTCGATCCAAACGAGATATCTCTCCCTGTAAAAGCCGAGAAGGTCGAGGACCTCCCGGTTCACGCAATCAGGCCTTGTGCCGATGGAGAGGCCGACGATCCCCTCGTGCACAAGGGCTTTGTCATAGATCTCCTTCAGCAGGGGGACTGCCCCATATGTGTTCGTGAAGGACTGGAAGTAGGCGATGAACTTCCTGGCCCCGTAACGTTGTGCCCCATGCCGGATGCCCTCGACGACCTGCTCCCCGATGGTCCTGCCGTGATCGAGCATGGCCCCGGTGCCTGATCCCCGCCTGTCGCAGAAGACACAGCCCGTGAAGGAAAGGGTCCCGTCACGGTTGGGACAGTTGAAGCCCGCATCCAGCGGGATCTTCTGAACCCTCTCCCCGAAGATTTCCCTCAAGTAGGTGTTGTAGTCCCGATACCTGCGCAGGGCGACTCACCTCCTAAGTCTTGCGGACGGTATTCAGGCCGTTTTGTGTTGAGGATAGGGAGGAAAGGGATTAAAGTCAAACTCCTATCAGGAAGGAGGTGAAGATAATGATTTTCAGGAGAGCTTCACGGGCGACCCTTTTTTGTGTCCTGAGCATCCTCCTCGCCACCCAAGGGTGGTCACAGGAACTCAAGTACCGGGAGGAACCCATATCCCTGGAGGAGATGACCGAGTACAAGGCCATCCCCTTCCATCAGGAGAGCTTCGAAAAGGTCTCAAACGGAATGACGGAAAAAGACGTCCTCTCACTGCTCGGAAAGCCCCTGGACATGAAAAAAGTGCAACGCAAGGGGCACCGTTGGACCTTTCACTACTACTATCCTGAGGGGTACACGGTCAATTTCAGGAACGGGCTCGTGGTGGGCAAGGAAAAGAAATAACGGCCCTTCCGTCATGCTTTTCCGGTCATGGCATTCTTTTCTCCATCTCCGAAAACGCCGCCAGGACGCGTTGCCTCACGGCCCTGACTTTCTCCGAAGCCAACCGCAGGCTCCCGGGTTCACAGTAAAGATCCTGGTTGATTTCGATCTGGACGGCCATTTTCCCCACGCCCACCAGTTCACGACCGTAATGGGTCGTAATGAAACCCCCCGCATAGGGCCGGTTGATGGATACCGAGAATCCCTGCTCCTCGAATATCCGCTTCATCACCGTCAGCAGACCGGAAGGGCACGTTGCCCGCCCACGGGTGGGATGGTCGCATCCTCGGTGATCGCCGTTGTTGCTGAGCACCAGGTCCTTTCTCTTCTCTCCCGGATCGGGCGCTTCAGGGGGGCCGATCCCGTAGAGAGAGTGGCAGTCGATCAGGCCGACCACCCCCGGTTTCCTCAGGGCCGCCCTCAACCGATCATGGTAAGGTCGATAGTAGGCAAGGATCCGTCGCTCCACCTCCTCCTGATCCGGCGCGCCAGCTTTGTGGTAGATGTTTCGACCCTCATAGTCGATGAAGGCCACAACCCCCTTCTGGTCTCTCTGGGCCGGGTCCCGGTTCAGGTCCACCGTCAGCCTGCTCCATTCGGCACAGAGCACCTTCATCGCCGGAGCCGCCCCGAAGATCTCCGCTGTTCCCACGTCCGTTGACTCCTCGATCTCTTCGTCGGAGAGAGCCAGAGACCTCCGGATATCCGGCGGAACCCGGCTGGAGCAGTGCGGCAAGGAAATCACAAAGGGGTACATCAGTTCCGTCCTCTCCGGCGCCATGTGTTCACTCCAGGATCATGCGATGGACCCACTCGGCAGTCCGAAGGGCGCTTCCCGAGACCCCGCCGTCCGGTTCCGTCAGCGGACAGGCAAAAAGAAGTCGGCACAGCCTGTAGAGGGGGTCGTCCGAGCCCACCTCCCCATCCGGCGGGCCGTCTGTGATGATAAACTGCCTTTCGTTACGGATTTCGTCATAGTCCACGGCTTCTCCCAGATAGCGCGCGTTTCCGCCTTCAGCTGCCGACTCATAAAGACCTCCCCGCAGGCCGGGCACTCTGGCACTCTTCCCTCCCGCCATGAGAAACAGGATGAGATGGCCCCCTCTCACGGGTTCCCTGTATCCTGCATTCAGCGCAAGGATTTCCGTCTCATGGGAGAGACCCATGAACTCCATGATGTGAAAGGCATCCAAGGGGATCAGCCCCCTTTGCATGTGTAACTGGGAGAGCATGGGGAAGGCACCGGTGAACCTGGGGTTGAGTTCCACCGGATACACCCGGCCGTCCACCCTGTCAATGATCAGATCGATTCCGAGGATTCCCCGGTAGCCCCTTCGCATCAAAAACCCGCCTATGGTCGAGGCCTGGGAGAGCGCCTCCTCGCTGACGGCGAGAGGCCATGAAGGCTCCCCCCAGGAATGGCCGCAGAAAACCCCATTTTCCGGTAAGCCCCAGGTGTAGGACAGGTCGATGAGTTGTCTCTGGAGTCCTGAAACAAGGATTCCCCTCTTTGTAACGCAAAGGGCCAGGCTCGCCGGTGTGCCTTCGATGAAGGTCCGGATGGATGCCGTCTCCAGCCTCGAACCCCGCCAGATCCCCCTTCCCAGACGTTCCCGGAGCGCTCGGAACCCCGGTTCCGACGAGATGAAGAAGGTCCCCTTTCCGCCGCCCTGCCGGACCTCGGGCAACTGGATCGCGAGCTTGGTCCCCAGCTTGCCGGCCCAGTGGCGGTATCCCCTGGACCACATCTCGCCTATGGGCACCATGTCTCCCGGTATCCGGTTCAGGCAAAGCTCTTCGATCAGGGCACGGAAGAACCCTCGTTCTCCCACCTCCAACCGCATGCGGGCGGGATTGGCAAGAAGGTTCCATCCTTCTCGTCCTGCCAGGTCCTCCAGCTCGGGGTAGCTCTGATACAGGAGCAGGTATTTCGGATCGGGGAGCTTCTGCAGGTACCCCTGCGTGAGCGGGTGTGAGAGGAGACTGGTCGAGTTGAAATCCGATTCCCTCACGGACCGGCCGATTTCCTCTTCAAGACAGAATATCTCCGCCCTCCGTCTCAGGGCCGGGAGATCTCGTGTCTTCCGGAGGGCAACGATATGGTAAGGCCGGCAGAGATAGGAGGGGATGAACCTGGAATAGGCCGTCATCCCCACGCCCACCAGGCTGCCCCTCACGGAAGAGAACAGGCCAACCGCATCCTCTAGGTGCCGAAGTAGCATTGCCCGGATTCCGTCTCCATCCCTTCCCAGGACTCCGCGTAGAAACAGGCCACCTGAGAGTCGGAGCCGAAGGCCTGGAGGGGAGGCACCTCTCTGCCGCATTTTTCCGGCCGGGCCTTTGCACATCGCACAAAGAAGGGACAGCAGGGTCCATCCGCACCCTCCCGCTCGCTCTCCAGAAGAGCGTCGTATCTCCTGATCCCTTCGCAGTGGCCGAACTTGGGCAGGGCATCAATCAGGGCCTGGGTATAGGGATGTTTGGGGCGCCGGATCAACTCCTCCGCGGAGGCGACTTCCATGAGAGTACCCCTGTAAATCACGGCGATTCGATCACAGAGATATTTTGCCGCAGCCAGGTTATGGGTGATGAAAAGGATGGTGACATGGAACTGATCCCTCAATTCCAGAAGGAGATTGTAAATCTGCGCCGAATAGGATGCGTCCAGCATGGACGTGGGCTCATCGGCCACTACCACTTCGGGCCTGAGGACCATGGCCCGGGCAATGGCAACCCTTTGTCTCTGGCCCCCGCTCAGCTGATGCGGATAGCGCTGGATGTAGTCCTCGGGCGGTGAAAGGCCCACCGCCCTGAGGGTGCTCAGGACCTGCGCCCGGCGTTCCGGGCCCGCACCTATCCTGTGGATGATGAGGGGTTCTGCAACGCTCTCAAAGATGGAAAGCTGCGGATTCAGGGACTGGTAGGGATCCTGAAAGATCATCTGAACCTTTCGCCGATAGGTCCTCAGCCCCTCCCCCTTCAGATCGGTGATCTCGTTGCCGTCCAGGAACACCGTCCCTTCCTGAGGCTCTTCAAGCT
>JAFGPH010000379.1 GCA_016926135.1 Deltaproteobacteria bacterium | reverse complement strand
GGGTGACCGCCGCCTTCTTCGTGCGGTGCTTCCCGAGCCTGACCGCCTTATCGATCAAGTTGTCATCGATCTGCAGATTCGTCGCCACGTCCATCACCTCCACACATACTATGACACATAACAATGTGTGGCGTCAATAGGTTCCGCCTACCGCGTCGAATGGAAAGGTCACAACGCGAAGCCAACTTGCCGGTGCCCTTTCCGGTCAGGTTGGGCGACGGGTTCGGTGGCTGACCTACGCTGCCAACCTTGCTTCGTTCTGTACGATGATTTTCGGATTTTTCACCTTCCGAGGAACGGGCAGGCCCTTTTCCTTGAGGAGTGCCACGTGTTCCTTCATCCCCCATTTCGCTTTATACACGCAGTCCTCTATGGAATGGCCAATTCCTGTAAACCCTTCCAAATCGGGGGAAAAAAAACCAAAGAAATCGGGTTCTTCTGTTGCCTCGATAATCAAGGAATAGGGCAGATCAATCATGCTTTCTCCCTTCTTTATTCCCGCAGACTTAAGGATATGGTGGCAGGTGCCGCTAGGCACTTCCTTGGCGCCATGGTAGTCGACTCGGATTAGAGCAGGCCAGCCAGACTTGCCATAATAGCGGATGGACCCTTTCTCCTTCACCAACTCGAATCCATGGGCTTCAAGCAGTCTCACCAATTCTCTGAATTTCAAAACGGTCTCCTATAGCCTCCATACTGTACCAGTATATCGACCAGGCTTCATCACAAACACACCGAACGGATAGCCAAGCGGACGCCATCGCAGAGCCCAGGGCCGTATTTCATGCCACCGAGCCCAGCAATTGCTAAAGGCCCTCGTCGTGTTGGCGGTCCGCTTGAGCGTCTTGTTCGGCGGCCATTTTCATGCCTCTGAGGTCAACTGCTTGTTTGGCATTTGAGTTGTTTCAAGAAAAGTCTCGTATCTGCAATCACATCGTCCTTGAGTGGCAGTCTCTGCTTCCGAAGATTCACATCGTGTCCGTTGAGGATGTACATCCTGAGCGATTGGTTGGCGTTCAACTCGTCGGTTCTTCTGGAAGCTGCGCGCCATGCCACACTGCAACAATCCAGACAATGTCGGCTTTAATTTTATAAAAAAATCGATAGGGCGAAATAATGACCTCCCGGTATGGAAGCTCTGGAAACTCCCGTATAATTCTTCCTGATTCAGGAAAATCCTCAAGCCTTCGCAAAATTTTTTCGGTTCTATCCCGAAAACTTATCGCAGCTGAAGTTTTATCCCGCCGAATAAATGAGAGGGCTGAAAGAAATTGCGCCTTGGCAGAAGGGGTAAAGCGGACCTTCACGAGGGTTCCTTGTTTAAAAGTGAATCAGCTTCAGCAAGAACAGCGTCCAAATCGTATCCTTCACCTATTTCTATTTCCCTATCTCCCTTGGCTAAAAGGCGCAGAATCTCTTTTTCATTTTCAGATTTCTCATACGCCTCGGCACTGATTATTACCGCAGCTGCCCGCCCCCGCTGCGTGATGACCAACGGCTCTTTTTTGTTTCGTAATTGTTTCAGAATTTTAGCTGCATCTTGCCTCAAATCGCTAACCGGAATGATGTTTAATAGTTTACCCATGGCGTACCTCCTATGGTGTTCTTAAACGTACCACCAAATGCTAAATAAGGCAAGGGTTAACGTATGCGATGTATACGCCAACGTGTCGGGTGAGGCGTGGGGGTTAACGCGTCGCCTCGACCCGATTTTTGGATGCTTCATTTTCTGATCGACGGCATGTAATATCATGCATCCGACCGATTCTCGAAGAGTTGCATGTAAAAATATTCGCCCACTTCGACGGCGCCCAAGGGAGCCAGGCGCAAGGCGTGCTTTAGGTCCTCCGGTGATAGTCGCATATTCAGGGGTGGCCCGAACGGGGTAGCGCGCTTCACGATCTCCACAATTGCCAGCTTGCCACGCGGTGCAAGTAGTCGTTTGACCTCCGCCTCGAATTCCCTGATCTGCTCTGATGAAAAGATGTGGAATACGGTCGACAGGTATATAAGGTCAATCGATGATGCCGGAAGTTGTGTGGTCGTCGTGATGTCGCCCACCAAAGCCACTATATTCGTGCCTTTGGTATCCTCGTGAAGTAAAGCAATGCCAATCTCGTCAGGGTCCAAGGCGTATACTCTTCCGCTGTCGCCAACCATTTGCGAGAACTCCTTCGACATGTAACCACTTCCGCATCCGGCATCGAGGATTGTCTGCCCGAACTCAATCGCAAGGGCAGAAAGGATTGCGCCTTTGTCCAGAAGACTTTTGGAAGATTTTCCTCGGTGGTGGTGTCTTCCCTCGCCACGATTCTCGAATTTGGCGAACTTCGAGTAGTCTGGCGTTCCGGATTTTTGTTTCATCTATAGCGCATCCATTCACATCCAACGCCATGATCAGCCTTGCAGCTTTTTGTGTCGGCTGAATTAGCCATGTTATAATTTCCCCCAGATGAACCTGGCTAACGTTTGACCAATTCCACTCGCCTGTTTTTGGCCCGCGCTTCTTCGGTGGTGTTGGGCATAACGGGTTTGGATTCACCATAACCCTTAGGCACGAGCCTGCTGGTATCGATATCGAACAGGCCAAGGTAGGCCACCACCGTTTCCGCCCGGCGTTGCGAGAGTTTCAAGTTGTAATCATCAGAGCCCTGGTCGTCGGTATGGCCCTGGACCTCGAGCATAAGGTCAGGGTTATCTTTAAGCAGAGTTACCAAATGCTGCAGCTGCTTGGTGGACTCTGTCTGAAGCGTAGCCTTGTCCAGGTCGAAAAGGATACCGTACAGCTGGATCCGTCCTTCGGCATCCAGGGTGGCTTTCATCTCCGCAGGGCCGAAGGTCAGCGATTTCTTGAAAGGTTTTTCATCAACAATGATCAGATCCTGTTGCCCCAGGTTAGCGGTGCCTGAAACCCTGAGCCAGGTTACTCTGCCGTCGTCCCGGGGTATTGTGACAACCATTTGACCCACATCTTCGTAAACCACCCGGCCGCCCTTTTCGCTGGCAGCCGCTCTATAGTTTTCAAAAAATTCCAATTTTGAAATGGTTCTGACCCGGTCGCCGGAGGATGTCCGAACCTCATACAGGAGCCTCCAATATTCGCCCTTGACGGTCTTTTTTTCTCTTTTCTTTGTTGTCTCATTTAAATTTGAGCATTGGAGGGAGATTGTTCCGGATTTTTGACTTCTCCGCAAGGTACAGGGAAGTGCTGAATGTGCCCGAAGACCCTTGTAAATTTCCCGGGTAGGCTTATCTTGTGCCGATAGAACCCATACTGAAAATTCCGGTAGGAGGGAAACGTAAATCCTCGCTGCGCGGATGAATCTAAAGAGGGAAAAGCCATGCCCGATGACAGCGTGATCATACCCTGTTCGCGGTGCGGAGCCAAAAACCGGATACCGGGGAGTCGACTTCAGGATCGTCCAGTCTGCGGCAAGTGCCGCGCTCCGCTGGCCCCAGGCGGTGGTGTAAAGCATCCTGTTGAGGTCACGGACAGGACGTTTCTGATTGAGGTCATGGACTGGCCCGGCGCGGTGCTGGTGGACTGCTGGGCCCCCTGGTGCGGGCCGTGCCGCATGGTGGCCCCGATCCTGGACCAACTGGCAACCGAATACGCGGGCAGGGTAAAGATCGCGAAGCTGAATGTCGATGAGAACCCGGGGACCGCCTCGCAGTATGGCATCCGGAGCATTCCCACCATGCTCTTCTTCAAGGGGGGAAAACTCCTGGACAAGGTCATCGGGGCTTTGCCCAAAGCGGAGATCGAGCGCCGCCTGCACGCTATTCTCTGAGACCCCTCTCGAACGGTAGAACGGGGCTTTCCATAGGGTAGAGGAGGTTTTCGTCCAAAGCTCTATCGGCAATGAGGTATTATTTAACATTATGATATAATTCAGCAAAAAAATCTCTTCAGCGGCAGCAGCCCACCGGATCCGCCTCTATATTTTCTTGCACCTTTCATGGCTGTGTGCTAATCACAAACAATTTGGGTTTGGTTAAAGGGTCAATCCTGCTGTGGTGGTTATGGCCGTAGAGACATACGACATTACCGTGAACACGACCTCGCGCACCGACATCCTCGAGATCACGGATCAGGTGCGGCGGAAGACCGGGAAGTCTTCCATTCGAAACGGGGTGGCAAACCTCTTCCTTCAAACCATGGGAGAATCGGGATTTGGCCGGTAACCCTGAACCCAAGACATCGCCCGATTTGAAGAAACTGACCTTTCCCAGGCATGACTTGGTAGGTATGCTTTGCGGGGAGCAGAACGGCAACCTCCAGGTCCTGAAAAAGAGGATCGGCCTCGCCGTTCACGTGCGGGGGAACCAGTTCACCCTGGAGGGGGGGGACTGGGAGGTGGAACTGGCGGAAAGGGTGCTCCAGCAGCTTTACGGGCTCCTGGAAAGCGACTATCCGGTCTACGCCAACGACGTGGAGTTTGCCGTTCGGATTCTGAGCGCCGATCTCTCGGCGGATCTCAAGAAGATCTTCCTGGACCGCGTGTACATCGCATCGAACAAGAATGTAATCACACCCAAGAGCATCAACCAGAAGGCTTACATCGACAGCATCCGCAGACATGACATCGTCTTCGGAATCGGGCCCGCGGGCACGGGGAAAACCTATCTGGCCATGGCCATGGCCGTGGCGGCCCTCGTGAAGAAGGAGGTGAACCGGGTGGTGCTGGCCAGGCCCGCCGTGGAGGCGGGCGAACACCTGGGTTTTCTGCCCGGAGACCTCCAGGAAAAGGTCAACCCTTACCTGAGACCCCTCTATGACGCCCTCCACGACATGATGGAATTCGAGGACGCCTCGCGGCTCCTTCAGCGGGGCGTGATCGAGGTGGCGCCCCTGGCCTACATGAGGGGCAGGACCCTGAACGATTCCTTCGTAATCCTGGATGAGGCCCAGAACGCAACCAGCGAGCAGATGAAGATGTTCCTGACCCGGCTCGGCTTCAGTTCCAAGGCCGTCATCACCGGGGATGTGACCCAGATCGACCTGCCCCAGGGCAAGGTCTCCGGTCTCATCGAGGCCACGGGGATCCTGAAAGGCATCCCTGGCATCCGGTTCATTTATTTCACCCGGGAGGACGTGGTGAGGCACCCTCTGGTCCAGGAGATCATCGATGCCTATGAGAACATGGAGCGGAACAAACGGGAAGACAACCGATAAGGCCCACAAGCAGGGGAAGTAAGAACCTGAGACAAAAGGAAGAATGAGAGATTTGAAGGCCGGACCGAATCCTACCCTCAAGAGCAGGCTGAAACTCCTCGGGAGAGGTGCATCCTCGAGAAAGGGGGAGCGGGATCCGATTTTCTTCAGTTTGAAGGGGAGATATCTTTCGAACCTTCTGAAGACCGAACGGATCAGATGGTTCCTCATCGTGGGGTTGAGCATCGTCCTCTCGATGTTTCTCTTCCCGAGTGTTTTCCTCAAGCCCGTGCATTTCGACCTGGGCGACGTGGCGGAAAGGGATATCAAGGCGAGCCGGGATTTCCTGGTGGCGAACAAGGATTTCACGGAAAGGGACCGGGAGAAGGCCGCAAGAGATGTTTTGGCTGTCTATGATTTCGACCCCTCCACAGGGAGTCACATCCCGGCACTGGCGGAGG
>JAFGPH010000378.1 GCA_016926135.1 Deltaproteobacteria bacterium | reverse complement strand
GGCAGAGGTGAGCTTTCGCGATGTGTGGGTGCCGGAAGAGAACCGGATTGGCGAGGATGGTAAAGGATTCCGTTACTTCATGGACTTCTTCAACCGCTCAAGGGCGTACGTGGCTGCGCAGGGAGTCGGGATTGCGCAGGGGGCCCTGGAGTTGGCGATAAAGCACGTCACGAAAAGAAAGCAGTTCGGGCAGCCCCTTTCCAGTTTTCAGATCGTTCAGTGTAAACTGGCTGAGATGGCAACCCTCACCGAGGCCGCCAGGAATCTTGTCTATAAGGCGGCATGGAAGCTTGATCATGGGGACGTGCAGCCCATGCTCATCTCCATGGCAAAGTGGTTTGCGGGAGAAACCGGGGTCAAGGTGGTCGACGAGGCCCTGCAGTTGCACGGAGGGTATGGATACCTGGATGAATATGACATCAGTCGTTTCTACAGGGATGCCAAGATTGTGGAGATCTACGAAGGGGCGAAGGAAGTGGAGAAGCTCGTCATTGCAAGGCAGTTACTGAAAAAACATGGACTGAGCATCCTGGGCTGGTGAGGGAGGTCATCTATGGAAAGAAGATGGTACAAGGTGTGGCCGTCATGGGTTCCCAAGGACTTTGAGGTGGAAAAGCCTACATCGGAGTATATCCGGGAGTGGGCGACGTACAGGCCGGATGGAATTGCGCTCAGCTTTTACGGAAGGGATATTACCTACAGGGAGCTGAATGGCCTGATCGACAGAGCGGCGTGGGGGCTGGTCGACCTGGGCGTAAAGAAGGGAGACCGTGTTGCGGTCCACATGGAAAACTGCCCCCAGTTCGTCATCAGCTATTTCGCGGCCCAGAGGGCAGGGGGTGTGGTCGTACCCGTGAATCCCATGTTCAAGCAGGCGGAGTTGGAGCATGAGATTAGCGATGCCGGGGCTGAAACACTGATCGGCCTCGATGCTCTCTACCCTGAAGTCGAAAAGGCGAGGGCGAGTACCCCGCTGAAAAACGTGATTCTCACCTCTCTGAGGGATTACCTGCCTGAGGATCCGCTTCTGCCGTTGCCGTCGGAGGCGACAGAAGAGAAACGTTCTTTTCCTAACACACTCGATCTCAACGAGCTGATCTCAAAGTCTCAGGATCGTCCAATATGCAAGGTCTCCGACCTGAAGGCCGACCTCGCCCTCCTTCAGTACACGGGAGGAACCACGGGGATTCCCAAGGGGGCCATGATCAGCCATTATACCCTCGCGTATGTGGCCCTCGGCACCATGCATTGGTATCACCACCGGGAGGATGACGTCCATCTCGGGGTAACGCCCTTTTTCCATGTCATGGGCCAGTCGCAGTTGATGTGTACTCCCCTTGTTTCGGGAGGCAGGGTCGTTGTGCTTTCGCGGTTTGTTCCAGATGTGGCGGCTCAGGCCATCTCCACCTATGGCTGCACGTACTGGGTAGCTGCTACAACCATGGTCATTGCCCTGGTCAACCTTCCCAACATCAGAGATTACGACTTTGGCTCGTTTCGATGCCTCTGGAGCGGCGGTACACCGATATCGGTCGAACTCCAGAAGAAATTGACGGAACTGGCACCCAATGCGGTCATCGGCGAAGGATACGGGCTCTCCGAGACGGTAGCGCAAGGTGGTGCGATTACCCCTTTGTATCGCTATAAGCCGGGGTTCGTAGGGATCAGCCAGCTCAACGACATCAAAATCATGGATCGGGATACGGGAACAAAAGAGCTGGGACCGAACGAGGAAGGGGAGATCACCATCAAGGGACCGGCAGTGATGCTCGGGTACTGGAACAAACCCGAGGAAACAAAGGCCGTTTTGAGAGATGGCTGGCTTTATACCGGAGATCTAGGCCTGATGGATGAGGATGGCTATCTCAAAGTACTGGGCCGGAAGAGAGAGCTGATCAAGTGCTCCGGGTACAGCGTTTTCCCGGGCGAGGTGGAAGACCTGCTCTACCGTCATCCGGCAATCATGGAAGTGGCCGTGATCGGCGTAAGTGACCCATACAGGGGTGAAACGCCGAAGGCATTTGTCATACTGAAACCGGAATATGTGGGGAAAGCAAAGGAAGAGGACATCATTTCTTGGGCCAGAGAGAACATGGCGACGTACAAGAGGCCACGTGTTGTGGAGTTTAGACGTGAATTACCGAAAAGCGCCGCGGGAAAGGTGCTACGGAGAATCCTCAGCCAAGAAAGGAATGAGGAGTGAACTCAAGGCTGGGTTTTCAATCCAGGGGCAAAACGCTTGACCAACCTAAAAAGGAGGTATTGTTATGAGAAGCTCAAAGATTTCCTTCGTGGCGGTGTGTGTTCTTTTTCTCTTCGCAACAGGCCTCTGTTATGCAGCGGACGCGCCGAAACTGAAACTGAAACTGCAGACCTTCCAACTCCCTGACGAAACCAAGAGAAACTTCGCCAAGTTCACAGAAATGATCCATGCCCTTTCAAACGGTCAGATTGAGGTTACGCTCTATCCCGTGGGAGCACTGGTACCGGTGAGGGAAATGCTCGATGCCGTCGGCAAGGGAGTCCTCGACATGGCGCAGGTCGTAGAAGGATACTTCATGAAGGTGGTCCCGGTAAGTGAGATTGCCGCCGGCATCCCTTTTCTGTTCCGGGATCTTGACGATTCCAAATTGTTTATGTGGAACAAGGGATTTGTTGAACTGCTCAGGGAGGGGTATGCAAAGCACAATGTGTATCATTTCCCCTGGGAAACCTATCCTATCGGCCTTATGACAAAGAAACCGGTCAAGACAATTGAGGATCTCAAGAAGATGAAGATCAGGGCCCATAGCACCATGGCCGGGCTGCTGGGCAAAGTGGGCGCCGCAGGTGTCTTCATCCCTGGAGGTGAGCTCTATACGGCCCTTGCTACAGGCGTTGTGGATGGCGCTCAGTGGGGGGATGCAGGTCCCATGTATGCCATGAAATTCCATGAAGTGCTGAAGAACTACATGTATCCTGAACCCGTTGTGGGCGCATGGAACAGCATCGTCATCAACATGGACCTGTGGAAAAAGCTGACTCCGCAGCAAAGGGGCATTATTGAGGCTGCTGCCCTCTGCGGAGGCGATTATTCTTACAATTCCACGAGACTCATGAGCAGGACACGGTTGATGGAAATGAAGGAGAAGTGGAATGTGAATGTAATCGCCCTTCCCAATGCGGACGTTGAAAAGATGAGACAGTACTCTCTTGAGTTCCAGGCTGAGCTCGCGAAAAAGGATCCCCTTTGCGCCAAGGGGATGACCATGATCAGAGGTTTCATGAAGGAGATGGGTTACGAGAAGTGATATCCATCTGAACGGGTAGGCAGGGATTGAAGAGGTCCTCGTGCACGTAGGGAATTTCATTGAAAGGAATGGAAGGCTCTTTTCTCAGAAAACGGCGGTCTCCTGCAGTGGGGAATGCCTCTCCTACGGGCGATTGCTGGAAAGGGTATGCAGGCTTCGTAACGCCCTGGCCTCGCTTGGACTGAAAAGGGGGGCCCGGATAGCCTTCCTCGGGCAGAACAGCCTCGCCTATGTGGAATTCCATATCGGCGTTTCCATGGGAGGGTTGGTTGCCGTCCCCCTGAATTTCCGCCTTGCACCGAGGGAGCTTGCCTTCATCCTGAACGATGCCTCCTGTGAAGCCATCATCTACGCTGCACCCTTTGCGGAAGCCATAGAACAACTGCGAAAGGAAGTTGCCTCTCTTCGGCACTTCATTTCCCTTCCTGGTTCAAGGGGAAGGGATTTGGGATACGAAGACCTCTTGTCCAGTGCCCGCGCCGAAACAGAGGCTGAGCCGGAGGAGCAAAGCCCCTCTCATATTCTTTACACATCGGGCACAACCGGCTTCCCAAAGGGTGCAGTTCTGTCCCACCGCAATATGCTCGCCGCCATCAGGATAAACGTGATAGAAGAACAGATCGTCGCGGAGAACAGATTCCTTGGTGTCGGCCCGCTTTTCCATGTGGCTCCCCTCCATATCCTGCTTGCATTTCTTTACAGGGGATGCAGTTGCACAATCGTTCGTCAGTTTGATCCAAAAAAGGTACTGGAAACGATCCAGAAGGAGAGGATCACAAACCTCTTCCTCGTACCTGCCATGTTGAAGGCCGTGCTCGATTTTCCCGAACTTGCCCGGTACGACCTTTCTTCACTATCCACAATCGCATATGGCGGATCTCCCACCCCAAAAGACCTTTTGCTCAGAGGACTCAAAACCCTTGGGCCTATCTTTTTGCAGGTCTATGGATCCACCGAGACCGGCCTGACCTCGGTGCTGTATAAGGGCGATCATATGATCATGGACAGCAAAGGAGAACACAAATACATCCATACCTGCGGTAGAGGGGTTGTGGACTTCCTTGTCCGAACCGTGGATGAAAGCGGCACGGATACAGCGCCAGGAAAGGCCGGGGAGATCGTTGTCAGGGGCGAAAGCGTGATGCAAGGGTACTGGGGAAGGCCTGAAGAAACGGAGAAGGCATTCATCCATGGATGGTTCTGTACGGGGGATGTGGGGACACTTGATGATGAGGGGTATCTCAGCATTCTGGATCGCAAGAAGGATGTGATCATCTCTGGGGGAGAAAACATCTATCCCGCCGAGATTGAGTCCCTTCTCTCCTTGCTTCCACAGGTGTCTGAGTCTGCGGTGATCGGGGTACCCGATGAGAGGTGGGGGGAGACGGTGAAAGCCGTTATTGTCCTCAAGAAGGGCGAGTCTCTTTCCAGTGCCGAAGTGACGGAGTTCTGCAAGCGGAATCTCGCAAGCTACAAGAAACCGACCACAGTGGACTTTGTCGAGGAACTCCCCAAGAACTCTACGGGGAAGACACTCAAAAGGATCTTGAGAGAGCACTTTGCCAAAGGTGCGAAGGGCGTTACGAAAGGGGGGCCCCTTGCAGAGGATATCGAGAATACTTGAGCTCATAGATGCGTTGAGTGAGTGGACAGGAAAGGCAGTGAGTTTTTTGATTCTGGTTCTCGCTATCGTGATCGGTTACGAGGTTCTCATGAGGTACGGATTTGACAGTCCTACCGTCTGGGTACATGAACTCTCTGTGATGTTGCTCGGAACCGCCATGATCATCAGTGGTGCCTTTACCTCAAGATACAACGGCCATATGTCCATGGATATTGTGTATGGCATGTTCCCCAGAAGGGGGAGGGTCATCCTCGATATCGTCACCTCTTTTCTCCTCACCCTTCCTTTTGTGGTGGTGCTTCTATGGTTTGGAGGTGAGCGGGCATGGAGATCGCTCATCACCCTGGAACATGACTCGACCCAGTGGGGCCCGCCTATCTACCCCTTTATCATGATGCTCCCTGTAGGGGCATTCCTGCTGTTCCTTCAGACGCTCGCCAAATTGGTGCGGGATTTCATCATTCTTTTCAGTGGCAAACGGGAGGAATGACCACGATGGATACCGGGATCATTACAGCCATCCTGTTTGCCGGACTGCTTGTGGGCCTTCTGACCGGTGCACCGCTCGCCATGGTTATGGGGGGGGCGAGCGTCCTTTTTTCCCTTTTTATGTTTGGCCCGCAGTCCCTGATGACGATATCGGCGAATGCCCTTGGGGTCATGCAAAATTTCATCATTACCTCCATTCCCCTCTTCATCCTCATGGGAAGCGTGCTGGAACAGTCGGGGCTCGCCAAGACGCTGTATGAGATGATGTATAAATGGTTCGGCGCGGTGAGGGGCGGCCTTGCCGTGGGCACGGTGATCATCTGCATGATCTTTGCGGCGATGTGCGGGATCAGTGGTGCAGCTACCGTGACGATGGGACTCATTGCACTTCCCTCTATGCTGAGCAGAGGGTACAAAAAGGATGTTGCGATCGGATGCATTTCAGCTGGAGGTGCACTTGGAATTCTCATTCCCCCAAGTGTACCCATGATTCTCTATGGCCTGTTTGCAGGGGAGTCCATTGGGGCTCTTTTTGCCAGTGGAGTGCTTCCGGGGATTTTGCTCGGCGTTCTCTTCATCAGCTACATCTTGATAAGGTGTTATCTGGACCCGAACCTGGCGCCTGCTCTTCCCCGGGAGGAGAGGGCCGCTTGGGGAGAGAAACTCCAGGCACTGAAGGCGGTCGTGGCGCCGATTCTGCTCATCATTGTCGTGCTCGGCTCCATCTTCGGCGGCGTGGCGACACCGTCTGAGGCTGCTGCAGTGGGCGCGCTCGGGTCGCTCGTATGCGCCGCCATTACCAGGAGTCTCACCTGGAAAGTCGTGAAACAAGCCTGTTATAGCACCCTGAAGCTAAGCTCCATGATCGTCTGGATCATCATCGGTGGTACTGCCTTTACCGCAATCTATACCTCGGCGGGGGCGGTCGAATTTGTCAAGGAGCTTGTGGAGAAGCTGCCGTTATCTCCATATATGATTCTCATTTGCA
Organism: Deltaproteobacteria bacterium; assembly: GCA_016926135.1. Next base: position 25,746 of record JAFGPH010000378.1, on the reverse strand, counting down.
TGCAGCTTATCATCTTGATCCTCGGCATGCTCATGGATCCCGGCGGAATCATCATGATTTCCACACCCGTATTCGTTCCGGTGATCAAACAGCTTGGGTTTGATCCTGTGTGGTTCGGTCTGCTCTTCGCCGTGAATATGGAAATGGCGTACCTGACCCCTCCCTTTGGCTTCAACCTTTTCTACATGAAAGCCATTGTTCCTAAAGACGTGAGCATGGCGGATATCATACGGTCCATTGTACCCTACGTAGGGATTCAGGCCGTCTGCCTCGTCATCTGTGTGATCTTTCCTGAGATCGCACTGTGGTTGCCCAGGAAATTGATAGGATAGCGTGAATAGGGTGGAGCGGATGAAACTCGCAGGAAGGGTCGCCCTTGTTACGGGGGCAAGTCGAGGCATAGGGAAAGCCATGGCCGTCGGCTTCGCGAGAGAGGGCGCGTCTGTGATCGTCGCTGCGCGGAGCGAAGTGGAGAAGGCCCCGGACCTGCCAGGCACCATTTACCAGACTGTGCAGGAAATAGAACACTTGGGTGGAAAGGCGCTTCCGGTGCGCTGTGATGTGACGGATGAGGCGAGTGTGGGGAGCATGGTGGAAAAGTGCCTGGGTGCCTTTGGAAAGATCGACATTCTGGTCAACAACGCAGGGGTGGCCTTTCACCTCCCCATCGCTGAGACCCCCCTCAAACGATGGGAACTCGTCATCAGAGTCAATCTCACCGGGGCCTTCCTCTGCACAAAGGCGGTGCTTCCTTCCATGATGGAGCGAAGGCAGGGCAGCATCGTCAACCTGTCATCGCTGGCGGCGGATGAGCGGGACACGGGCACCGTTCCGACCGGCGTTGCCTATGCGGTGGCCAAGGCCGGGCTCGACCGGTTTACATGGGGTTTGGCAGCGGAGGTTGGGACGTACAACATTGCGGTGAACTGTCTGAAGCCGAAACAGGTTGTGGACACCGAGGGAATGCGATTCTGGGCAAAGGAAGAAGAGCGCCGGGGATGGGTACCGCCGGACAAGATGGTGAAATGCGCCGTGTTCCTGGCAGCCCAGGATGCGTCCGGGGTCACGGGAGTCGTGGCCACGGACGAGGAGCTGAGCCAGTGGCACGGACTCTGAGAACACGTGCGGTTGCGTTGAAAGACAGGAGGGAAATGGCATGGCATTAAAAAGCCCACAACAGTATCTTGAAAGCCTCAGAGACGGCAGGGTTGTTTACTGCAATGGGGAAAGAGTTTCGGATGTGACGAAGCATCCCATTTTGAACATCTGCAATCACTGGATGGCGATGGATTATGTCATGAGCAATGATCCCCGATACCAGGATCTTCTTACAGACATGGACGAGGATGGGGAGAGGGTCGCCTTTGCATTGCAGCCTCAAAGGACCAGGGACGATCTTCTGAGACTTCGTGAAGTCGTAAAACTCTGGGCCCGCGCCACCTTTGGAAAACCCAGCGGGGCGAAGTTCGTCGCAAAGGATGGTCTGAATGCCATGACCGTGGTGAGTCGCAGAGTAGACAAGAAATATGGGACCCATTATGCCGCCAATGTGGAGGCGTATCGAAAGGTTCTCCAGAAGAACGATCTCTCTTTCGCCATGGGGCTGACCGATGTCAAGGGTGACAGAAGCCTGCGACCTGCCCAGCAGAAGCAGCACCAGGATTTCTACGTGCGGATCGTGGAAGAGAGAGGCGACGGGATCATCGTGAGCGGAGCAAAGGCCCATATCAGCCAGGTGGCCGCCTGCAATGAAGTACTGGTCGCGCCCTGCCGTGCCATGCGTGAAGACGACAAGGCGTATGCCGTGGCCTTCGGCATTCCCGTGAACGCAAAGGGAATCACCATGATTTCCGCAGAGCCCGATGTGGAGAAAGGGGTCGATCTCTTTGATCACCCCATTGCCGGCAGCGTTTATATCAACGATGCCCTGATCTCCTTTGACAACGTCTTCATTCCGAAGGAGAGGATCTTTTTGAAAGGCGAGTGGGAATTTGCGGGCCAGGCGGCGTATATGTTTGCCAACTTTCACCGTCTCAGTGCTGAAACCTATAAGGCCATCGAACTCGAGTTGTTTACCGGCGCTGCGATGCTGATGGCGGAATACAATGGGATCGAAAAGGCGCCCCACGTGCGTGAAAAGCTCACCTGGCTGGCCATGTATACCGAGGCGGTTGAGATTCTTGGAAGGGCGGCCTGTGAGCATTGCAGCAGCGAGAAGGATTCGGATCTTGTTTATCCGAACCCCCTTTATGCGAATATCTGCAAGTTCTATTTTGCCGACAACTGGCATCAGGCTACCAAGTATATCCAGGACATCGCAGGAGGGATTGTGGCGACCTGTCCTTCTTCGAAGGATTACTTCAATCCCGAGACGCGCGGTATTATGGAGAAATACCTTGCCGGCAAGGAAGGGGTGCCCACCGAAAGCAGGCTTCGCATGATCAAGCTTGTGAGGGACCTCACCTCTTCCTACGAGGATGTGCTGACGATTCATGCCGAGGGCTCCCTGGAGGCGCAGAAGCTCTCCATCCTGATCCTGGCCGATTTTGAGCGGTACAAGGCGGCGGCCATGAGGGCGGCGCGGGTGGACAATGCCAAGTCGCACCCGTTGTTCGACGAACTCCCCGCATTCCCCCCCAACCTGTAGACGTGCACGGGTGGAAAGGCCCGTATCGGAGAGAACCTACTATGGAATATTCGAAGGTTGCTGTATTCGGAGCCGGGGCCATGGGCACCGGCATAGCCCAGGCCCTGGCGGCCGCTTCAATGGAAGTCGTCTTGATGGATGTCACGATGGCGCTAGTGGAAAAGGCCCTGGAGCGAATCGATGCCCGATGCGCTTCCGACGTCAAGAAAGGGAGGCTCCGTCCGGAAGAAAAGGACCGCTTGATGGGCCGCATCAAGGGGGGTGTCAGCCATGAGGGTGTCTCCGACGCAGACCTCATGATCGAGGCGGTCGTCGAAGACAGAAAGATCAAGGGAGATCTTTTTGCGGCCCTTGGGCGCATTGCTGCGCCGGAAGTGGGTTTTGCCACCAACACCTCGACGCTGTCGGTTACCGAACTGGGAGCCCTTTCGGAAAGGCCTTCAAGGTTTGTCGGCCTCCACTTCTTCAATCCCGTTCACGCGATGAAGCTTGTCGAAGTTGTCCCGGGACTGGATACGGATAGGCATGTGATTGACAGTGCATTTGCCCTGGTCAAATCGCTTAAGAAGGTGCCTGTCGTGGTGCAGGACTGCCCTGGATTTCTGGTGAACCGTATCCTCCTCACATACGTTGGCGAAGCGCTGCTGTGCGCCCAGGAGGGGGTATCCCCTGAAGAGATTGATACTCAGGCGAAAAGGGCCGGTTTTCCCATGGGACCCCTTGAACTCTCGGATATGGTCGGCTGGGACGTGAGCCTTCGCACCTTCCCGGTGCTGCATGAAGGTTACGGGGTACGATTCCCTTTTCCGGGAATTGTTCAGAAGCTCAATGAGGCTGGTCGATTGGGCTTGAAGACGGGGAAGGGGGTCTACTGCGAGGGAAGGGTGGATGATGAGTTCCGTGCCATGGTGGCGAGCATGGGACTCACGAGAGAAAATGCTGGCTTTTCCATAGAGCGGCTCATTTTGCGGCAGGTGAATGAAGCGATCTACTGCCTTCAGGAGGGAGTCGCTTCAGCCGAGGCCATAGACCGGGCAATGGTTCTGGGTACCGGCTTTCCCAGTGAGGGAGGCATAGGGGGCCCCCTCCATTGGGCTGATGACAAAGGCCTCGACTGGGTGCTCGCCACCCTTGAGGAATTGCGGGAGAGTGAGGGGGACCGATTCCATCCCCATCATCTTCTCAAGACCTATGTGGCGGCAGGTCGGCTGGGGAAGAAGAGGAGGAGTGGATTCTTTGAATACTGAACGTGGAGGTATGGCTATGGACATCGGTGTTACGGCATACGGTGTGTACATTCCAAGATACAGAATGGATCGGAAGGTGATCCGTGGGGCAATGGGCTGGTTCAATCCAGCGGGATTGCCGGGCGAGAAGGCCGTCGCCAATTACGACGAGGACAGCATCACCATGGCGGTTGCGGCGGCATGGTCGTGTTTGGATGGAAAGGCGGCCGGCATAAAGAGCCTGTGTTTCGCCACCACCACCCATCCTTACGGTGAAGGCGAAGGGGCGGCGATCATCGGCACGGTGCTGGGCCTTTCCCAGCGCATGCGCACTGCGGATTTCGGCGGGTCTTTGAAGTCCGGCACCTCCGCGCTGCTGGCAGCCTCTGAATCCGTCAAGTCAGGGAGCGTGGAGAGCGCCCTTGTCTGTGCCGCGGACTCGCGGCTCGGGAGACCCGGAACAGCGAACGAAATGATGTTTGGTGATGGCGCGGCCGCGCTGACCATAGGAAGGGAAGGGGTCATGGCCACCCTGGAAGGGTCCTTCTCCGTGTCCTACGATTTTCCGGACTATCGACGGCTGGGATCGGACAGCTATGTTTCTTCGGTGGAGGAACGCTTCATCCGGGAGGAGGGGTATGCGAAATTCCTGCAGGAAGCGATCCGGGGTCTTCTCACGAGGTTTGGGGTGAAACCGGAGAGCTTCGCGAAGGTGGGATTTCCCTGTCTCCATGTGGGGCAGTTCTCGGCCATTGGGAAGAGGCTCGGATTTCAGCAGGACCAACTGCACTCACCCCTGCTCACCACGACGGGGGAGATGGGTGCGGCATCCCCCCTCGTGTTGCTCGCGGGCATGCTGGACAACGCAAAGCCCGGCGACAATCTTCTGCTCGCAAGTTACGGAAATGGGGCGGAAGCCCTCTGGTGGAAAGTCACCGAGGAGATTGGGAAGAAGAGGAGGTCGGAGAAACTGGGGGGGGCCATGGCGAGAAGGAAATCATTGACGAGCTACGAGAAATACCTGGTTTTCCGGGGCATGCTTCCTGTGGACACGAGCGCCCTGCAGGGCGACAACCCTCCTACCCAGCCGCCCTACACATGGAGAGAAAGAAGGTCCATCCTTGCCCTTTCCGGGACAAGGTGCAAGAGATGCGGTACACCCCAGTACCCTCCCCAGAACGTATGCGTTGATCCGGGATGCGGTGCTGTGGGGGAGATGGAGGAGTATCGTTTCTCCGAAAGGAGGGCAAAGCTGTTCAGCTATACGGTCGACCATATCTCGCCCACGTTGAACCCTCCCTTGGTGTTCGGCCTGGTGGATTTCGAGGGGGGCGGGAGATTCGTGTTTCAGATCACCGATTGCGAGCCGGATGAAGTGGTTGTGGGGATGCCCCTCTCCATGAGTTTGAGGAGGAAGTACGAAGACCGGATCAAGGGCATGGAAGGATATTTCTGGAAAGCGGTACCCGCTTTGGAAGGGTAAGGAGTGAATATGTCGGGCATAAGAGACAGGGTTGCGATCATTGGGATGGGGTGCACGACCTTCGGGGAACTCTGGGACAAGGGCGCCGAAGATCTCATGGTGGAGGCGTTCAACGAGGCCCTGGAAGATGCGGGGATTGAGAAGAAGGATATCCAGGCCGCGTGGCAGGGGAACCAGTTTACCGAGGTCAACATCGGGCACAGCGCGATCCCGCTGGCCATGGCACTGAAGCTCAACTACATACCGGTCACCCACGTGGAAAACCTCTGCGCGAGCGGCACGGAGGCCTTCAGGGGGGCCTGCTACGCGGTGGCATCGGGGGCCTGCGACATCGCCCTGGCCCTCGGCGTTGAGAAGATCAAGGATCTGGGCACCGGCGGTCTTCCCAGGGATACCTCGGACATCATGGTCCACGGCCAGAGAGGCAAGACGATCATGCCCAACTGGGCGAATCCCAATCCGGGGATGTTCGCCATGATGGCCGTGAAGTACTTCGAGCGATACGGCATCAGCCCGGAGAGGGGAAAGGAACTGCTTGCCAGGGTATCCGTAAAGAGCCATCACAACGGTGCCATGAATCCCAAGGCTCATCTCAGGAAGGAGATCACGATTGCGGATGTGCTGAAGGCCCCCATGATTGCGCGACCGCTGGGGTTGCTGGACTGCTGCGGGGTCAGCGATGGAGCGGCCGCGGCCATCGTCGTTCGTACCGAAAGGGCAAAGGAATTCAGGGCCGATCCGGTGTACGTGAAGGCGATTCAGATTGCCGGCGAGCCGGGCACGAGTTTCTTGCACCAGAGTTTTGACTACACCCATGTTGAAAGCTCCTACCGGGCCGCGGTGAAGGCCTACGAGGAGGCGGGCGTGACAGACCCCCGATCGGAGCTCAGCATGATGGAAGTTCATGATTGCTTTTCGATCACGGAGCTTGTGACCTATGAAGATCTCCTGATCTCTTCCAGAGGCAAGGCAGGGCAGGATATTGAGGAAGGCTTCTATGAACTGGGGGGGCAGGTCCCGTGTCAGACTGACGGGGGCCTCAAGTGTTTCGGCCATCCTATTGGTGCCTCGGGACTCAGGATGCTCTATGAGATGTACAAACAGCTCCAGGGAAAGGCAGGGCCGAGGCAGGTGAAGGACCCGAAACTGGGACTCACCCATAATTTGGGCGGACAACCAGCCAGGAACGTTGCAGCGGTGACCATTATCGGAGTTTGAACGAAGCCAGAGCATGTATTTGGAGGCCATATGGGGAATCAGGAAGTCCTTTATGAAAGGGATGGAACCACCGCCCTGATTACGATCAATCGCCCTGAAGTCAGAAATTCGCTGAACGGGGCGGTCTTTTTGCAGTTGAATGACATCCTCGACCAGGTCGGAAAAGATGAACATGTCAGGGCACTCATCATCGCAGGGGTGGGCAATACATTCGTGTCAGGCGCAGACATCCATGAACTTCTGGGCTTTGATACCACGACAGGTTGGTCGTCCTCCCGCTTTCACCAGTCGGTCTTCAATAAGCTGGAAAGGGTCGGGAAGCCATCCATAGCCGCTGTAAATGGTTTTGCACTGGGGGGTGGCCTCGAACTCGCATTGTCGTGCACCTTCCGAGTGGCTTCGGTGAATGCGAAATTGGGCTTCCCGGAACTGGGCCTGGGCATAATTCCCGCGTTTGGAGGAACACAGCGCCTTGTCCGCTGTGTAGGTCAAGCGAAGGCTGCGGAGATGATCCTCTTCCACTCGATCATCGACGGGGAAGCGGCCCACAGGATCGGCCTGGTGAACCATCTGGTTGAACCGGATCAGGTTCTTCCCAAGGCAAGGGAGATGAGCGAAGCGCTTTGTGCGCTCAGTCCATTGGCCGTGCGCCTGGAGTTGGAGTTGCTGCTCGAAGCGGAAAAAAGCGGTTTCAATGTGGGATTGGCATTGGAATCCGCACTCGGTTCCGTGGCCGTGTCGTCCACGGAGGCGAAGCACTTGCTGGAGAGGTTTCTGACCAAGGGGAGATCCACATCGAGGCGTTGATCTTAGCTTCGCACTGCTTTGACAGAAATGCCTTGCTCATGTGGCTTCGGTATTGACAATCAGAAGCTGACGGGGGCAGGAAGAACCACCGGTTTGGAGGTATTCGATTATGTACTTCACCCTCAACAAGGAACAGGTTGATATCCAGAGAGCTGCCAGGGAGTTCGCCGAGAAGGAATTCAGGCCGGTGGCCAGGGATCTGGATGCCAGGGAAACGTTCGATGACCGGCTGTGGAAAAAGGCGGCCGAGTTGGGCTTTTTGGCGGTATTTGTCCCTGAGAAATACGGGGGTCTGGGATTGGGTTATCTTGAGCAGTGCCTGATCATAGAGGAATTTGCGCGTGTGGACCTCGGGATAACCCATGCCATCGAATCGGCCTTTTTCGGGTCACAGCTCATCCTGTTTGTGGGCAGCGAGGAACAGAAGCAGGCCTATCTCCCGGCCGTATGCTCGGGGGATACGAGGATGGGGGTCGCAATCACAGAACCTGACGCAGGGAGCGATGTGTCGTCTGTTTCCACCATGGCGGCAAGGGAGGGGGAGGAATATGTCATCAACGGGAACAAAATCTTCATCACCAACTGCACCCTTGCGGATTTCCTGATCGTGCTTTGCGTGACCAATCCGGACCATCCCAAGCGTCACGAAAGATTCAGCACCATCATCGTTGAGACGGACAGGCCCGGTTACGAGGCCAATCCTTTTCATGGCAAGCTATCCCTTCGGATATCCAACACCGGAGAGGTGGCCTTCAAGGATCTCAGGGTGCCCCGTGCGAATGTACTGGGTCAGGAAGGCCGTGGTTTTCACAACATCATGGAGTTCTTCAACAGGACCCGGGTGCAGGTGGCGGCACTGGGTGTGGGAACTGCCCAGGGCGCCCTGGACAAAGCCGTGGCCCACGCCCGTCGGCGTGAGCAGTTTGGAAGCCCCCTTGGATCCTTTCAGATGATTCAGGGCAAGATCGCAGAGATGGCCACCCTGACCGAGGCGGCCAGATCCATCTGCTACCGTGCAGCTTCCAGGCTGGATGCGGGCGCCCCGGACCCGGGGCTCAGTTCCATGGCCAAGTGGTACTGTGCGGAGGTGGCGGTGAAGGTCGCGGACGAGGCCATCCAGGTCCATGGGGGCTATGGGATTCTCGAAGAGTATGACGTGGCGCACTACTGGCGAAACGCCAAGGTCCTGGAGATCTTCGAAGGAAGTAAGGAGATCGAGAAGATCATCATCGGAAGAAAGCTGCTGGGGAGGCATTAGGGATGCCTCCTTACCCTCGCCCTATTTCATGTCCGTGCGTTTCTGCGACAGGAACTCGGGGTCCGTGTAGGCCGGGTTCGGGTATGAATAGAAACCCTGATTCGTCTTGAAACCCAGGTGTCCCCTGTCCACATACTGCTTCAAAAAGCCGGCGTTGGCCTGAGCCTGGGGATCTCCTGTTTTCTTGGCCCAGTAATCGGTGATCGACCACACGGTGGAGAGGCCTATCTGGTCCATGATGCCGAAGGGCCCCATGGGTGTGCGCATGACACCCATCCATGACCGGTCGATGTCCTCAACGGTGGCCACCCGGCTGGATGCCAGCATGAGCGCGGAGGAAAAGAGACTCGAGAGCATGGTATTGAAGACGTAGCCGCTGTGCTCACGCTGTACCCTGATGACGATCTGTCCCAGACGCTCTGCAAAGTCACAAACCAGTTCAACGACCTCCGGATCAGTGCCCGGGTGCGGCATGACGTCCACGACATTGTTGGTCCTGAGGTCATGAAAATGGAGCGCCGCCAGTTTCTGCGGCCTTCCTGTGGCCTCGGCAAACATGGACGGGAGAAGCGTGGATGTGTTGGTGGTGAAGACGGCCATTTGCGGACAAAGCCTGTGGAACTGCCCCAGGACCCTGCCCTTCAACTCCGGGTCTTCCGGTATGGACTCGCTCACGAAGTCAACCTCCTGGGCGGCTTCGGCCGGATCGGGAGTTGAGGAGATCCTTGCAAGGGCAAGCTGGAGCTGCTCTTCGGTGATGCGTCCCTTCGAGGCATACCAGGATCCGAGCTTTGCAATGCGTCGGATCGCCTTGTCCAGGATCTCTTGGGTGAGGTCATAAACCACCGTATCGTATCCGTGCAGGGCGCACTCCAGGGCGATCTGCTGGCCCATGGTTCCGGCACCCACGATAAGCACACGTTCGATCTCATCGATCTTCATAAGGTCACCCTTTCAACAATCTGCTCTGGCCGTGTCGTGTCCTACCCTTTACCAATATCGAGCGCCTGAGGGGCCGCCCCGGGGGTGGTCTCTCAGCGCCACAACGAATCCATGATTCGCAGGGCCGCCCCTTCGAGGATGTGTACCGAGGAGATCAGCCGTTTGAACCGCTTATCCCGGGTCTGGCCGTGGTAGAAGCGGTAATAGATCTGCTGGGCGATGACCGCAAGGCGGAAGAACCCGAAGCAGACGTAAAAGTCAAGGCCGTCAATGGCGATCCCGGCCCTCTCGGCATATAGCCGGGCCAGTTCCACACGACTCGGGACCCCGGGCAGATGGGTGGGATGCCTCCTGGCCGCCAGGAAATCGGGGGGATCGTCCCGCTGGATCCAGTATCCGAGCGAACAGCCCAGGTCCATGAGGGGATCGCCGATCGTGGCCATTTCCCAGTCGAGCACCCCGATGATCTCCAGGGGGTTTTCGGGGTTGAGCACCACATTGTCGAACTTGAAATCATTGTGAATGACCCCGGGCCTGGGAAAGTCGGGCGGCATCCGGTCATGGAGCCACTGCATGACCTTCTCAAAGCCCGGCGCATCCGGGGTCCGGGCCTCCCTGTACCTCTGCGACCATCCCTCCACCTGCCTCCTCACATAACCCTCGGGTTTTCCGAAACCGGAAAGCCCTATGGCCTTGTAGTCGATGGAATGAAGCTCATGGTGAACCCGGAGCAGATTCTCACACAGGGTGCGCATCTCCACCGGCGTGAATGCGAGACCCGCGGGCAGGTCCTTGCGCAGAATGATCCCACGGATCCGCTCCATCACATAAAAGGGGCAGCCCAGCGTGGATTCGTCTTCCGTGTAGACAAGCGGTTTTGGACAGTAGGGAAAGACCGGTTTCAGGGCCGAGAGAACCCTGAACTCCCGGCCCATGTCATGGGCGGTTTTGGCCTTGCGGCCGAAGGGCGGCCGTCTGAGCACAAGCTCTCTGGCTCCGACTCTGAGCAGGTAGGTGAGGTTGGAAAAGCCGCTGGGGAATTGCTCCGCCACGAGGCTGCCGGACAGCCCGGGGATCCTGTCCTTCAGGAACGTCTCGACCGCCTTCAGGTCAAGCTCTTCGCCCTGCCTTACCTGCACGGGTTGATCGGTCAGGTCCATGGATTTTCGCTCCGCTCAGGCTGGTTTCGGCTCAAGGTACCGGGTAACAAAACCCACGACAAAGGAAGCGTACTTCTCCACGGTGATTTTCCTCACGGCATACTTCCATCTCTTCAGATACCAGTCCTGGAGCATGGCCTTGATCACCGCGCCTGCCAGTTTCGTCTCCACGGGCCGGAACACGCCTCGTTCCCGGCCCTTGTTCATGATCTCAATCAGGATCTTCTCGGTGAAGAGCTCGGCCTGCATGGCCTTTTTCTGCTCCTCTTTCGCGAGGTTTTTGGTCTCCATGTAGGAGAAGTAGAACCAGGGCTGCATGACCTCGCTCAGGTAAAGATGAGCCTGGATCACCCTTCTCAACTGGATCCGGGGATCATCGCTCTCCTCGACCTGGCCCTGCAGCACCCTCTTGACCACCATTCGGCCCTGCTGCAGGATCATGTGGAGCAGTTCCTCCTTGCTCTTGAAGTAGGTGTAGAGGGCGCCCATGCTCAGACCGGCCTCTGCACTCAGATTTCTGAGGCTCATGGCCTTGAAGCCTTTTTGATTGCTGAGGGTCAGGGCGGCATTGAAGATCCTCGCCAGATTTCTGACCGCCAGCCCTTCCTTCTTGATCCGGATAGTCTGCCGGTGGCCGAGGAACAGCTCCCTGCACAGATCCTCTTCGGAGAAGGATACCAGGCTCTTGAAGCTCTTGAATTTTAGATCAGCGACCATGGGATAGCCATTTCAACCCGTTCGGAAATGCCGACGGTCCTTTGGCAGTGGAAGGGTTCCACGGCACCAGAAGATATCAGCGTATTGATGACTCGGGATACTAGCGAACCGTCCTCCCCTCATACTCCCTCAGGATTCTCCTCGCCACGCTGATCTTGTGAACCTCGTCCACCCCGTCGTAGATCCTGGCCGCCCTCTCGTGCCGGTAAAAGTAGGCGATGATCGTGTCGTCCGACATGCCCATGCCGCCATGCACCTGGAGCGCCCTGTCGATGACCTTTTGCAGGACGCCTGCCACATAGAACTTGATGAACGAGATGTCGTAGCGGGCGGCCTTCGCCCCCAGCGTCTCGATCTTCCACGCGGCATTCAGGGTCATGAGGCGCGCCGCCTGGATCTCGGCCGCGGACTCGGCGATCCAGGCCTGGACGATCTGCTTGGCAGCAAGGGTCGTGCCGTCCGCGTCCATGACCCTCCTGGATGCCCGGGAGCACATGAGGTCGAAGGCCCGCTTGCAGATCCCGAGCCAGCGCATGCAGTGGTGGATGCGGCCGGGTCCGAGGCGCTCCTGGGCGATCACGAACCCTGACCCCTCGGTGCCCAGGAGGTTAGCCTGCGGCACCCGGCACGACTGGAACAGCACCTCGCCGTGCGATGCGTAATCGTCTCCCGGATGCCCCATGATCGGGATGTTCCTCACCAGATTGAATCCGGGGGTGTCCGTAGGCACGATGATCATGCTCGCCCGTTGATACGGCTGGGCATCCGGGTTGGTCACGGCCATCACGATGGAAAATGCCGCGCCGTCGGCTGCGGTCGAATACCATTTCTGGCCGTTGATCACGTAGTCCTCTCCGTCCCTGACCGCGGTGGTCTCCATCATGACGGGGTTGGAACCGGGCATCTCCACCTCCGTCATGGAGAAGCAACTCCGGATCCTGCCTTGAACCAGGGGCCTCAGGTACTTCTCCTTCTGTTCAGGCGTGCCGTGAAGGTGGAGGATCTCAATGTTGCCTGCGTCAGGGGCATGACACCCGAAAACGAAATGGCCCAACGGACTCCTGCCGAGCGATTCCGAGACAAAGGCATGTTCCACCAGGTCCAGGCCCATGCCGCCATACTCCCTGGGGTGGTTCGGCGCCCAGAGCTCCATCTTCCGGACCATGGAGCGCTTCTCCTCGATCACCGGGAGCAACTCTCGAAAGGGCCTGCGCAGGAATTCGGGCTCAAGGGGGATGATCTCCCTGTCGACGAATTCATCGATCATCCCCGTGATCACCTTGATTTTGTCCGGGACTTCGAAATCCATGGTCGCACTCCTTGCAGGTTGCTGAAAAACGCAGAACCTATGAAGGGTCGCATATTTGTCTTGACACTCATGAGCCCCCTCACCCCAACCCTCTCCCCCAGGCTTGGAGGAGAGGGTTGGGGCGAGGGGGCACGACCTGTAGACACTATTTCGAGACGATTCATATGTCCCGTCTTATACGCATCGCAGGAATAGTTGTGGCCTCTACGACCACCCCCCGACGGCCCTGTAAGGTGTCATCCTTTGAGGGCACGGCACCATTGTAACGATAACCTTGAGACACCACACTAACGATAGGTAATCAAGGTTTGGTCCCCTTGCAGTTCCAGGTGAGCGATGGCGTTGAATCCCGCCAGCGTGATCCTTTCTTCATTATACATGTAACGCGTTATCGACGTATTGAAGATCTGCCAGTTCAGCCGCATGGCATATTCCCCGCAGATGCCGAGCACGTCTGCGAGCGATGCGGCAATGGCCCCGCCCGAGGTGAAGACCGCGATGCTTTTCCCCCTTCCGTGCCTTTCCGTGATGAGATCGAGGGCGGCGGACACGCGGGCTTTCATCCCTTCCCAGCTTTCGACCCCGGGGCTGTCGAATCGGCCGGTGACCCACCTCAGCATGGCTCCCTCGAAGACCCGCTTGAAGGAGGCCTTACTGGAGTACATCCGGGACAGGTCCTCGTTCAGACTGGAATCCTGGGCGGCCATGGCCGGGAACAGGGCGGCCACAACGGAGTCGGTGTCATACTCGTCGAAGCCACTCAAGGAATCGAAGGCGGGCAGGGGTTTCTTTCCGGCCTGGTACACGGCGAGCACCTCCTCCGCTGTAGCCTTCTGGCGCATCATGGTCCCCGTGTAGACCGCGTCAGGCGAGAAGCCCGTCCTAAGGAGGTGCTCCGCCAGAACGCGAGACTGTCTCCTGCCCAGGGGAGACAGCCGGTCATAGTCGTCATGGCCGAAGGACGCCTGGCCATGGCGGATCATGTAGATCATGCTCATGGAAGGAAAATACCGGCGGCGCCAGTACCTGTCAAGGCGATTGTGAACGAACGCTCGTTTTTTGTTCTTGAAACTCCCTTCGCGCTCGACTATCTTACTTGGGGAATGCAGAAAATAGTCTGCACTTGTCTCTCACAGGGCTCACAGAAGCACGGAGTTTTTCAGTTGAATCGTTGAGGGGCCGATTCGGCTGAATATGCCACGCTGCCGCGTTAAGCCGCATTCACGCTCCGAAGGAGCCGGGGATTGTCCGCTTTTTTGGAAAAAAACTGGACAAAGAGCACCCTTCTCTGCGACCCCTGCGGGCTCGACCGAAACCCCGCCAGAGGCGGGAGAACTGCGCGAGAGAGACCCTTATTCCTCTTGGCCGATGAAGCAGATGATCATTTGCACCGCGTCGTTAGAGAAAGAAAGAGAACAGGGAGAGGGGAGTTTGAAAATCCTCGTTTGCATCAAACAGGTGCCTGACTCCGCGGATTCGATGGTCCTGAATGAGCGAACCGGCGCGCTTTCGGTTCTGCCCTCCACCGCCTTCAGGTTGAACCGGTTCGATGAGTTCGCCGTCGAGGAAGCCCTTGTGATCAAGGATCGTCTTCCGGGAACCCTGGTCCATGCCCTTTCCGTGGGTCCGGAACGGGCGGGCGCCGCTGTGCAAAGGGCGCTCGGGATGGGAGCGGACCATGGCATTCACATCCTGGATCCATCCGAAGGCTATGTGAGTCCCTTCACCGTGGCATCCGTCATTGCCGCGTGTGCGCGGCCCAGGAATTACGATCTGATCCTGGCCGGTGTGATGGCCGAGGATACCCTGGCCGCTCAGACCGGCCAGCTCACGGCCGCGCTCCTGGACCTTCCCTGCGCTACCTCGGTTATTCAGGAGATGGTCCGCCCTGAAGCGGCGGAGATCGTTGTGGAGAGGGAAATCGAAGGGGGAAGCAGGCAGACACTGCTGGTCAAAATGCCGGCAGTGCTCACCATCCAGCCCGGGATCAACCTCCCCAGGTACCCCTCCTTTTCCAAGGTCATGAGGGCGCGCACCTACCCCCAGGAACGCATCAGGGCCGAGGATCTCCCGATCCCGGAGACGAGGGAGCGCCTCCGCGGTGTGAGGGTCCCCGAAATCTCCTCGCCGGGTGCTTTTCTGGAGGGGTCTGCGCGGGAAAAGGCGCGTGAACTCATCCGAATCCTGCATGAGAAATCCCTCCTGTCCCTGGCCTGAACGGTGAATCCGGTGATTACCATCATTGCGGAACAGAGGAAGGGCAGCGTAACACAGGAAACCTATGAGGTTGTGGGTTTCGCGCGCAGCATCGCGAACGGAACGAGACCGGTGATTCTCCTGCCGGGAAAGGACATGACGGAACTGGCGAGGGAAATCTCGGAGAAGACCGGTTGCGATACCATCGCTCTCCACGGTGACCATCTCGAACACTACAATTGCCTGAGCTATGCCCATGCCCTGATGGAGATCCTCCGGAAGGGGGCCACGGCCTGGGTGTGCCTCCCTCACACGTCCATGGGATATGACCTGGCGCCAAGGCTTGCCGTGTCGCTCCAGGCGGCGTGCATTACGGGGGTGGAATCTGCAGGCCAGGGTTGGGTGAGCAGGCCTTTTTTCGGAGGTCGATTCGTGGAGGAGATTGTCCCTAAGACCCCTCGCGTGGTGGTGACCGTGCTCCCGGGGGCATTCCGCGCCCGGGAAGAAGGGACCGGCCCGGCCGGCGAAGTGCGGGTTGTGGAGGCGGCATCCATGGAACTGCGCTCACAAACGCTGGGAACCATGGAGTCCCCCCACCGGGACAGCTCGCTGAAGGACGCCGAGGTGATCGTCTCCGCCGGGAGGGGGATCGGCAAGAGAGAGAACATCTCCCTGGTTGAGAGACTCGCAGCTGTTTTTCCAAGATCGGCCATTGGTGCTTCGCGCTCGGTATGCGACCTGGGATGGTTCGGACACAGTCACCAGATCGGCACCACGGGTCATACCGTATCCCCCAGACTCTATATAGCCTGCGGGATCTCGGGCGCTTTCCAGCATGTATCGGGCATGAGGGGGTCGCAGACCATCGTGGCCATCAATACCGATCCCCATGCAGCCATCTTCCGTGTGGCCCACTACGGCGTCGTGGAGGACCTCACCACCTTTATCCCCATCCTGTTTGATGAGCTTTCAGCGAAGCTATAGCCCTCCGAACGACTGTTCCTCCATCTCCAGGGCCGCAGGGCTGGCCGCCTGGATGGAATCCATCCTGCCTCGAGTGACCGGGAGGACCGTATTGATAAAGAACTGAGCGGTCTTGAGTTGTCCTCTGTAAAAGGGAAGGTCCCTTGCCCTGGCCCCTTCGATCTTCGGGGCGGCCACCTGGGCACGCCACAGCAGCATCCAGCCCATGATCACATCCCCCATGGCATGGAGAAAGGGCACGGAATGCGCAAAGGCGGTCTTGAAGTCCGGTGACATGGCGAGGCTGCCGAGCTTCATCGCCGTCTCCCCCAACAGGTTGGCCGAGGCTTCCACCCTGGCCGCCAGGTCACCGAGCACGGTGATCCTCTTGGCCGCGGCAACCGTTTTGTGGATTTCCCCGAGCAGATGCATGAATACCGCCCCGTTCTGTCTCCCCAGTTTCCTCGCCAGGAGGTCCATGGCCTGGATGCCGCTGGTGCCCTCGAAAATGGTGGTGATCTTGCAGTCCCTGGCATACTGCTCCACCAGGTATTCCTTGGTGTACCCGGCCCCGCCGTAGACCTGGATGGCCTGGATGCAGACCTCATGACCATGTACGCCGAGGTAGTCCTTGATCAGAGGCGTCAGCATGCCGTATAGGTCATCGTGGAGTCGGCGCTCCTTCTCATCCTCTGCCCAACTCGCCTTGATCCCGCACAGGGTCACATACTGGTAGAAGCTTCGCATCGCATCCACGTGGGACTTCATCCACAGAAGGTTCCTCCGGACATCCGGATGACGGATGATGGGTATCGAAGGCGCGCTGTGGTCCCTGAAATGCTGCAGATCCCTTCCCTGAATGCGTTTGCGGGCATAGTCCAAGGCCAAGAGATAGGCTGCCGATGCGTAGGAAAGTGCCTGTAAACCGACACTCATGCGTGCGCCGTTGATCATGTGGAACATGATTTTCATCCCCCGGCGCTCCTCTCCCAGCAGGAAGCCGATGCATTTGCCCTTGGCACCCAGGGTCATGCTGCAGGTTGCGCTGGCCGTGATCCCGTGTTTTTTCTCAATACCCTCGCACACGATGTCGTTGCGCTCGCCCAGGGAGCCATCGGGGTTCACGAAAAATTTGGGAACAATGAAGAGGGAGATCCCTTTGGTTCCGGGCGGGTCCCCCTCGATCCGGGCGAGCACCGGGTGGATGATGTTCTCCACCAGATCGTGCTCTCCGTTGGTGATGAAGATCTTGTTGCCTGTGAGCGAGTAAGTTCCGTCCGGATTCCTGACGGCGCTTGTGGTCAAGGCGCCCACGTCCGACCCCGCTTCCGGTTCTGTCAGGAGCATGGTCCCGCCCCATTTGGCCGAGGTCAGGTTGGGGACATAGGTCGCCCTTTGCTCGGGTGTGCCGAACTTCTGGATCATGTCGGCCGTACCATTCCCCATGGAGGAGTAGATGTGCAGGGCATAGTTTGCAGCGAAGAAGTACTCCGCTGCGGCCGCCGCCACGAAGGGGGGAGCTCCCTGCCCGCCCATCTCTTCCGGCACGCCCAGGTTGTTCCAGCCCCCTTCCAGAAGGAGTTCGAAGGGGCGGTGGAAGCACTCAGGAACCCTCACAACACCGTTTTCAAAACGTAGCCCTTCCCTGTCTCCCTCCGCAAGCGTGGGGAGGACTTCCTGGACGGCCAGGGTCCTGGCCTCCGTGAGAATCATGTCGCACATCTTGCGGTCGTAACCGCTGTAAGGGCGGGATCGGAAACAGGCCTCTCCTTCCATCTGCTCCCAGATCACGAAATCCTGGTCCCGTCTGTCCGCCAGTAGCTGTGCCATGGCTCGCTCCTCTCACCAGTCGTACTCTTCCCTTTCGATAACGGTGGCCACCCCCTGGCCGCCGCCCACGCAGGCATTGGCGCACCCGTAACGGCCCTTCTTTTCGTTCAGGATGCGGGCCAGTGTCCCCACGAGGCGTATCCCCGTGGCTCCGAGGGGATGGCCGATGGCAACGCCTCCGCCCATGACATTGACCCTTTCAGGGTTTAAGCCCAGTTCCCTGATACAGTTCAAGGCCACGATCGAGAAGGCCTCGTTGATCTCCCAGCAGTCGATATCGGAAGTCTTGAGTCCGATCTTTTCAAGGGCCATCCTGCTGGCCGGAACAGGACCCGCCCCCATGACGGTCGGATCGACCCCGGCGAACCCGATGGATCGGATGGTCGCAAGGGGCCTGATGCCCTTCTTTCTCGCCGTTTCCTTGGTCATGAGTACCATGGACGAGGCGGCCGCGTTCAGGGGGGAAGAGTTTCCAGGGGTGATGACACCGTCCTTGTTGAAGGAGGGCTTCAACCCGGCCATACCCTCCAGGGTGGCGTCCGCGCGAACGGCCTGGTCCCTGTCGACGGTCATCACCGTTCCATCGTCCTGTTCCGCCTCAACGGGCAGGATCTCGCCGGCGAAAAAGCCTTCGGAGTAAGCCTTGGCGGCCCTCTGGTGGGATCGTACCCCCCATCGGTCCATGTCCTCCCTGGTGAAATCCGTCCGGGAGAAAAGCTTCTCCGCCGTGAGGCCCATGTTCACGGTGGTCATCATGTCCCAGTGCCGGTAGTCGGGATTCAGGAAGAGGGTCATGTTGGGGGCGATGAGGCCCTTGTCGGTGTTGTAGCCGCCCATGGGAATGCGGGTCATGTGCTCGTAGCCCCCTGCCAGGATGACATCTGAGAACCCCATGGCGATCTCCATGAAACCCACATGAATGCAGGCCATGGATGAGCCGCATTGCTGATCAATGAACTTGGCGGGGATTTTCTCGGGCAGGTTGGCCAGAAAGATGGGGAACCGACCGCCGTAGGCCCACTGCTCTCCCACGGCCGTTGAACAACCCACCAGAAAATCGTCGATTTCCTCCGGCTCGATCCCCGTGCGTCGGATGATCTCGGGAAGGAGTCTGGCCAGAAGCTCGTCCCCTCTCATCCTGCAAAACCAGTCTCTGGCCGGATCGTTGGGCCGGGAGCGTGACTGTGCCGTCCTCAAGTAACCTGCTATGACCGCTTCTTTCATGGGCTAACCTCCTCTGCCAGCAAATTGCTGGAAAGCACCCATCCGCGGCGCTGGCCTCATTCCGCGTCGTTGAGGCGTACCAAAACGTACGCCTCACTCCGCGGAATTTCGGGCGCCTTGCCTCTGCATGCTTTTCAACAACCTGCGATCGGTGAGTTTCTCAACACCCTGTTACTCCTCCGGGTAGAACTTCTTCCCGGACTCGGTCATGTCCCTGATGAGAGCAGCGGGCCTGAAACGGATCCCGTACTGTCTTTCCAACTCCTGCAGTTTTTTGTAGACCTCGGGGAGTCCCCATTTGTCCGCATATCGCAGGATGCCCCCGCGGTAAGGGGGAAATCCCGTGCCGTAGATCATGGCCAGGTCCATGTCCTGAGGACGATCGCAGATTCCTTCCTGGATCATGTACGCGGCCTCGTTGATGGCGTTGGCCAGCATCAGGTCCACCACCTCCTGTTTGGAAATCTTTTTGGGGGATACGTTGTTTTCCCTGAGATACCCGCTCACCGCATCCGCCACCTTCGGATTGGGAACGGGCT
The DNA here is from genome assembly GCA_016926135.1 of Deltaproteobacteria bacterium. The sequence continues at coordinate 6,227 of JAFGPH010000378.1, read as the reverse complement.
TCTCGCCGCTGTAGTCAAAGTAACCGGCGCCCGTCTTGCGTCCATAGCATCCGGTCCGGTACACCACTTCCGTGAGCGGGTGAACCCTGTAACGCTCCCCGAGCCTCTTCTCAAATGTCTTTCCAACGCGGTAGTTGATGTCGATACCGGTCAGATCGGACAGGGTCGCCGGCCCCATGGGCATGCCGAAATCCAGCATGGCCTCTTCGACAAATGCCCCGTCCACGCCGTCGGCCGTGAGAAAGACCGCCCCTCCCATCAGTCCGCCCAGTTGCCGGGAGACATAGAAACCAGGGCCGTCGTTGACCACGATGGGGATCTTCCTGATGGCCCGTGCAAAGGCCACGCAGGTGGCCAGGGTCTGATCGGAGGTCTTTCCTGCACAGATGACCTCCAGGAGCTGCATACGGTGAGCGGGGTTGAAGAAATGGAGCCCGATCATACGGCCCGGATCCTCCAGTACCTCCGCCATTTCGGTGATGGGCAGGGCGGAGGTATTGGTAGCAAAGACCGTGTGGCCGGGACAGATCTTTTCCAACCGCTTCCAGATGTCCTGCTTGATCTTCATATCTTCCAGCACGGCCTCGATGACCAGGTCCACATCGTTCACATCCTCAAGGGAGCATGTCGTCTTCAGACGGGTCCGGATCATGCCGTCCAGATCGTCCTGGGTCATTTTTTTCTTCTTGATGGGGTATTCAAAGGTCTTCCGGATCGCCTTCATCCCCCTGTCGAGGGAGCCTTGATCGATGTCCCAGAGGACGGTCTCAAAACCGCCCTGGACAAGCAGGTTGACAATGCCTGAACCCATGACGCCGCCCCCCAGCATGGCGACCTTCCCGATCTTTGCCGGTTCGATGCCCTCGATCCGCTTCAGCCTGCCTGCGGCCCGTGTGTTGAGAAAGATGGCGATGAGGTTCTTGGCTACATCGGAAACGGCGCAGTCAGCGAAGAGGGCCACCTCCTTTTCGATGTCGGCCTCGATATCGAAACCAAGACCCTGCTCAAAGGCCTCGATGGCCTTGAAGGGCGCAATGTAGCCCTTGGCCTTCTGAAAGGTCATGAATTTCGCATAGGCGAGCAGGGCTGTTTTCTCTGCGGCGCTCGGAAGCCGGTGAATGGTGTTGCGGGTCAGGCGTAGCCTGAGGTTCAGGTCCCCCGTGATGAACCTGCGGGCGGCCTTCAGGGCGCTGTCGAGGAGCCTTTCCTGGGGCACCACTTCATCGACGAGGGCCCTCACCAGGGCCTTCTCGGCCTTGATCGGCTTGCCCGTGGTGATCATCTCCAAAGCATTGGGGAGGCCGATGAGCCTCGGCAGTCGCTGGGTGCCCCCGGCGCCCGGTATAAGGCCTATCTGGACCTCGGGTTGCCCCAGGTTTGCCCCTTGCACCGCCACACGGTAGTGACAGGCCATGGCCGTTTCCAGGCCGCCACCCAGGCAGTTGCCGTTGATGGCCGCGATCACGGGCTTCGGCCCCGTTTCGATGCTGCTGAGGAAGCGGGCCGCGGTCAGGGCCCTCCGGTAAATGAGATCCCTCTCCTTGATGCCCTGGATTTGGGTAATATCCGCGCCGGCGATGAAGTTCTTCCCCGTGCCCGTGAGGACAACGGCCTTGACCGCGTCATCCTGGAAGGCCTCAGCGATCGCCTCAGAAAAGTCCTGGGCCATCTGCGAGGACATCTGGTTCACGGGCGGATTGTCGATCGTGAGCACGGCCACGTTGTCCTTGACTTCACCATGGATGGTCTTGTACTGGGTCTTCATGATCCGTGATCTCCTTCAGAAAAAGCTGGCAGGTTGGAAATAAACACCGGAGGTTCGTTCCGGGCGGATTCAGCGCTGCCTTGTTTCCCCGGTTCCCCCTGCTTTTGTCTTTGGCGACCCCTTCTTGTCCTGGGGCGGGAAGCTGAGCTGGAAATTCCATGTTTTCGTGGCTTCCTCGCTTCGAATTCCCGCCACGATCAGATCGGTCAGGGGGTCCACCAGTTCCACCAGATTTTCCGGAATGCCGAGGAGAACCCCGCGGATCACCAGATGCTCGATGGCTCCCAGGATGGCGGACCTGACCACGTAGGGGTTGATGTCGGGCCTGAATTCACCGCCGGCGATCCCCTCCTCAATCACCCGGAGGATCAACCGGGTCAGCTCGCGCACGTCCTCGTAGGCGGCCGTCTTCAGGAAATTCCTGTTTTGTTTGAGAACCAGCATGGCCACCGCCGCATAGTCGGGGTGGGTCTCATAGAACCACAGGTAGCCGTAGATGATGGCGCGAATCTTGTTGGAGGCGCCCCGGATGTGGTTCAACAGGTGCTCCATGCTCTCCCTTGAACGACGCGCGGTTTGTCCGGGAATGGAGAAGAGGAGTTCCTCCTTGGAAGGGAAATACTCGTAAATGGTGGCGTCGGAGAGGCCCGCCTTGCGGGCCACATCGGAAACGGTAGCCTCCTGGAAGCCTTTCTGGGCGAAAACCTGCTCGGCCGCCCGGAGGATCTGCTCTTTGCGTGTCTCGGATTTCTTGGGTTTTGGCAACGGTGATCCTCCCTTTCGTTGCCCGGGCGAACCGTCCGCTCAGCCCCGGCACATGGCCTCCGCAAAAAAGCCTCTGGGCCGCCCGCTTTTTCGCACAGGGCGACCCGCATCAATAGTGCTTTTCATAGTGCATCTCCAAATATTGGCCATTCTTACAATAGGGTCTATGAAAACGTCAACATAAATATAGTAGTGTCTCAGAAATCAAAGAATTCCTCTTGACATTTTCGGGCCGGTTCTATACCTAATGGATACGGTCCTCTTGAAGGCGGCCAAAGGCATGTGCCCGTATGGGGAGTCGCTCCATGATGTGGCCGGTTCTTTGTCATCACTCTTTGTGCGAATAGATCTTTTCCAGTCCAGCAGAACCATTTGTCGATCATGCAGGCAGAGGTCAGTTCCAGCCTCAGGGTGGTCTCTTCTCAAAACTGTAGCCAAGAAGGAGGGAGGGGATATGATGAAGACGTTCAGGATTTCATGGGGCATCCTATTGGCGACCTTACTGGTTGCGACCTTCAGTTTTCCCGCCTGGTGTGCCGACACCATCAAAGTAGGGGTGATCGGGCCCATGAATTTTGTGCAGGGCAAGGGACACTGGAACGGGGCCACCATGGCCGCCGAGGAGATCAATGCCAAGGGAGGGGTTCAGGTAGGCAAGAAAAAGATGAAAATCGAGCTGGTCAAGGCCGATTCCAATGAGTTCCTGAGCATCACCGACGCCACCAATGCCATGGAACTCCTGCTTACCCGCCAGAAGGTGGATTTCATTGTGGGCGGTTTCCGGACCGAGGCGGTCATGGCCATGCAGGACCTGGCCATGGACCACAAGAAGATCTTCATCGGCTGCGGCGCGGCACATCCCGAACTGTGCGAAAGGGTGGCCAAGGATTACAACCGCTACAAGTATTTCTTCCGGGGCACGCCTTTCAACTCCAGTTTCCTGGCCCGGACATCCTTCATTCACATGGCGACCGTCGGCGCCATCATGAAAAAGACCCTGAATTTGCCCGCGGTGAAGGTGGCTGTTGCCGCCGAGAAGGCCGTCTGGGTCGAGCCCATGATCGCTGCGGCCAAGGGCACGATCCCCAAGATGGGCATGGAACTGGCCGGCGTCTGGCAGCCCTCTGCCGTGGCAACGGACGTGACGGCCGAACTGTCGGCTATCCAACGCAGCGGAGCACACATGATCTTCACCATTTTCTCTTCCTCGGTGGGGATTCCATTCGCCAGACAGGCCGGGGAACTCAAGATACCGGCCGCACAGGTGGGGATCAACGTGGAAGCCCAGAAGGACAGCTTTTGGGATGCCACCCAGGGTATGGGCAACTATGTGATGACCCTGAATACCTACGCCCGGGGGGTGGAGGCCAACGAACTCACCAAGCCGTTCATGGATACCTACGTCAAGAGATTCGGAGAAACGCCCACCTACACCGCAGACACCTATATGGCCATCAAGTATTGTCTGGTTCCGGTGATCGAGAAGGAGGGGACGCTCAAGGCGGATAAACTGGTGGCCGCCATAGAAGGTCGCGAGTTCGACACGCCTTCCGGCAGGATCAAATACATGAAAGACAAGGAAGGCCGCCCCCTTCATGACCTGACCTGGGGCCCCGGTTACCTGACCAGCCTGGGTGTGCAGTGGCAGGACGGCAAACTTGTGGGCGTGTGGCCCAACAAGTGGAAGGCGACCCCGGAGGCGCCTGAGATCACGTATAAGGGCATGCTTCCCTACAAGATACCGCCCTGGGTTGTCCAGGCGCACAAGAAGTAAATAAGCGACCCTACCCATGACTCCCGCCCCTCGATCCCACTGGAACGGGGCGGGAGAGAACCATCCGTTGAAAGCCCTATGGTCATCGACATCCTCACGAGCGGCGTGATCAGCGGGAGCGTGTATGCCCTCCTGGCCATCGGCTTTTGCCTGATCTTCGGCGTGGCCCGGATCGTCAACATCGCCCATACGGCCTTTTACATGGTGGCCGCTTACTGCATCTATTTCACCTCCCACAGGATGGGGCTCCACCCCGTCTGGGGCATGCTGGGGAGCATCGTTGTGGTCACCCTGCTGGGCCTGGCCGTTTACAAACTCTTCATCGATCCCATCCGCGAGCATGAGGGGGCGGTCCTGATCGGCACCATTGCATTGGCCATGGCCTTTCAGGAGGTCATGCTGCTGCTTTTCACCGGGGACTACCTGAGCGTGCCCGCCCTGATCAAGGGCTACTTCACGATCCTGGGGGCAAAGGTTTTCTACCAGCAGCTGCTCACCTTCGGGTCGGTGTGTCTGATCCTGGTGGCCCTCTGGCTCCTGCTGGCGAAAACAAGGCTGGGCCTGGCCATCCGGTCTACGGCGCAGGATCGGGAGGTGGCCAACCTGATGGGCATGCATGAGAGCCGGGTGGCCATGATCACCATGGGGATCTCCGTTGCCCTGGCCGCCTTCACCGGAGCGATGGTCGTTCCCCTGACCATCGTGAATCCGCACATGTGGATGCACCCCCTGATCATGATGATGGCTGTGGTGGTCCTGGGAGGCATGGGCAGTCTCAAGGGGAGTTTTGTGGGCGCCTATGTCCTGGGGTTTGCCGAGGCACTGGTGGTCTTCATCGCTCCGAAAGGGGCATTTCTCAAGGGCTCTGTAGCCCTCTCGATCATGATCGTGGTGCTCGTCATCAGGCCCGAAGGGCTCTTCGGTGTTCGTTTCGAGGAAGAGCGATAGCATGGGTGGCCTCGTTTACTACCTAAGAAAACTCTTCAGCATCTTGAGGGGGGAAGTACTGGTCCTCCCCAGTCGTGTGGTTACGGTCCTTTTCTTCCTGGTGCTTCTCCTCCTGCCCCTGATCACCCAGGATTCCTATGTGCTGCGGATCATCATCCTGGCCAGCATATTCGCCATTCTCAGCGCCAGCTGGGATCTTCTCTCCGGATTCACAGGCCAGATGAATTTCGGCCACGCCCTTTTCTTCGGTGTGGGGGCCTACACCACCGCCCTTTTGAATCTGCACGCCCGTCTGCCGCCCTGGGGCAGCATCCCCCTCGGCGCCCTGTCGGCCGTCCTTGCCGGTCTGATCATCGGAATTCCCTGTCTCAGGTTGAGAGGAACCTACCTGGCCCTTACCACGCTTGCCTTTCCCATCATATTGATGGGGATCGTCTTCGCGATCCCCAACATCACGGGAGGAGAGTTGGGGCTTTCCGGCCTGTCGCGTCTTTCGGGATCCCGTCTCGGTGATTACTACGTCACCGTGGTGATCATGCTCGGTCTGTGCACAGCCATGTGGAAGATCACCCAATCCAATACGGGGATCATCTTCCATGCCCTTCGGGAGGACGAACTGGCCGCGAGGGCCGCGGGAATCAACACGACCCGTTACAAGCTCCTGGCCTTTTGCCTGAGCGGCTTTTTTGCCGGGGTATCCGGGGGGCTCTATGCGCATTTCATGAGGATTGCCGGGCCCTCGACCCTGGAGGTTTCCATGTCCTTTACCGTCGTCATCTGGTGCATATTTGGCGGGGTGGTCACCATATACGGGCCCGTTGGGGCGGTCTTTGTCCTCTTCCCCCTGCTGGAGTTCTTCCGCTTCTGGCCGGAGTACCGCACCTTGATGTTCGCCGTTGTCATCCTGTTGATCCTGCTTTACATGCCGGAGGGGTTTTTCCCCTGGGTGCGAGACAAGCTGGAAACAGAGTGTCC
>JAFGPH010000377.1 GCA_016926135.1 Deltaproteobacteria bacterium | reverse complement strand
TATGTCCATGCGCACCCGATAGCGGCGGTGAATCTGCTTTCCCACATCCCCCCCGTCCTGTAGGTCATGGCGCGGAGCAGGATTTCCGTTTGTGCGGTGTCCGCGAGGAGGATCAACAGATCCGGTTCAAAGGAAAGCCTGTCCAACGGCGAGAAGGAAACACCATGAATGACGCCCCTGCCAATTTTGGGGATGTGAAGGTAAAGCCGGCTCGCGGAACGGGGCTCTTCAAAGATCTGCAGCCGGGCGCCAAATTCGCCGTTGATGAAAGGTTCCGGGGAATCCGCCTGCCCCAGCACGTACAGAGCGGCCTCACAGGCATGGTTTTCCGCGTCCGCAAAAAACGCGTTGCCTTCCTGTGCCTTCCTGAGCATCTCGCAGAAAGCCATCTTTTCGGCCAGCCTCGGAAGGTTGTCTGGCCTTTTGGGTGAGAACTTGACGCCCACAGGGGAGACGTCGAAGGCAAACTTATCCAGAAGGGCTTTATCTTCTTTGGTCAGCATCGTGTTAAACGGCTCCTTTCCTTCTCATTTCTCATAGAGCTTATCCATAAACAAGGGAAGCCACGGAGACCCCCATTCGAAAGGGGGAGACGCCACTTAAGGATAAGCTCTGTATGCCTCTTTGTCTCAATATGAAGTTATGACGCAAGCTGTCTACTCGTTCCCTTGATGGGGTCCAGGGGCTCCGGGAACGATAGGGCCCCTGGCGGATTGCTGGGTTATGCCTATTTCTTTGTGAAAATGTGACGCAACGGGGTGAGACCAACTTCCACCACCTTCCCCTTCTGCACCTGGTCGATCCGAATCTGATCCACGCCCTCGATATCGCTTTCGCCGTAGGTGAGCGGTGTACTGCTTATTTTGCCGGTGTCAAGATTCTTGATCTGGAAAAAGCCTTTCTCCAGGACATCGCGGCGCGTGAGCTTCTCAAACGGCACCGCCTGCATCGTCAATCGCAGAGCCTCAACCTGGATCATGCCCTCAAGAATCCCTGCCTCATACATGATGTGGGTAACCCGCTTGTCGGGTCGGTACTTTTTCTGCAGGTCGTCGCAGAACTTGATCCCGGGGACCGCGAGGTCGTCCATAGGCCGGAAGCTGCCGGCGCAGACGTAACCGTCACCCAACTCGCCCATGGCAGCGGCGAACACAGCGGCGTGACCTGGCGCGCCGACACCCAAGGTCATCTTGTAGGGTTGAAAGGACCCCATGCCCAGCCTGACCATCTCCTTGACCGTCGGCTGCGATCCGGGATTGATCATGACACCGAGAGCAAGATCAACACCCTTTTCTTTGAGCCATGTGAGCTGGGTGGTTGGCGGCGAGGTGGGCACCAGAGGCACGTACTGGGTTCCCACGAATTCATAGCCGGTCTTCTCGAGATAGGCTTTCATCTCAGGGATCTCAATCGACCTGCCCATGGCATTGTCGGCGGTCAGATAGGCGACCCTCGGCTTCCTCTTTTCCTTCCAGCTTGCTTTGAACCAATCGGCGATGGCGGCAGCGGAATCGGTATAAATCGGGTAATACGTAAGGCAGCTCTGGGGAGGCGACAGGTAGTAAGGTCCGGTGGCCATACTTGTGGCGCCCATGCGGTCCGCCCACATTCTGTCTTTGAGGGCCAGGGCTATGGGCGACCCCGATATCCTGGCGACCAACATGCCCTTGGCCTTGAGTTCCTCATAAATGCTCAATGCCTTGGCCGGCTTGAGCTCATCATCGCGCCACAGGACCTCCAGTTTTATATCGGCTGGGAATTTATCTTTGCGCCACGGGGCTAGATTCTTGGTCTCATTGACATATTTGACATAGTCCTCGATGGCAGCCAACACGGCCGCCGAATCCTCGGCAAAGGGCCCGGTCAGAGACTGAGTGCCGCCGACATACAGGGTCTTCGCATAGATGTTCGTGGCAGGAAACCCCCACAGCGCCAGCAGGATCATGATCAGTGATGCCACTGCAGCCAACTTGATTCTAGTCATCTCTTCCACTCCTTTCTCGTTCATGGGTTGGAGCATTCCGTCCTTAGGACATTCTGTAGAACGGGATCACCTCCTTTCACTCTGACACTTCGTGGGAGAAGGGCCAAAGCCTGAAGTAGGCCTTGATCATCTCCCATCGGTGATGAAGGCCTCGTGGTTCAAAGATAAGGAAGATAATGATGATCAGTCCGTGGGAAATGAGGGCCAGCGAAGCGGCCGCCTGCGGGGCAACGGCGGCGGACAGAATCGGGCCCACGATAGTGACGAGTTCATCCAGGAGCCGGAGGGCAACGGCGCCGAAGACGGCGCCTGTCACGCTGCCCATGCCGCCCACGATCAACATTCCCAGATACCAGACCGAATCCATGAACGGGAACTGGTCTGTACTGGCAAAACTGAAGTAGTGAATAAGCAGCGAGCCTGCAACTCCGGCATAGACGCAGCCGATAAAGAACGCTTGCAGCTTGTAGCTCCAAAGGCTGACCCCCATGACTTCGGCCGCCAGGTCATTATCCCGGATGGCGATAAAGGCCCTGCCTGCCCTGGTCCGGACGATGTTCTTGGCCAGGAGTGTTCCCAGGCAGGTTAAGCCCATCACCAGGTAGTAGTAGTTGGCCTTGGAGCTCAGAGTGATCGTCCCCAACTCAGGTGCGGGTATGCTCAGGCCGTCCGGCCCGCCGGTGATACTGCGGAGCTGGATGATGCTCCAAATAATGATGAAATGTGCGGCGATGGTCGCCATGATGAGGTAGAAGCCCTTGATCTTCAGGGATGGGAGGCCGAAAATCAAGCCTGCTACTCCTGCAGCGAGGGCTGCGCAGGGGAGCGCCGCCCAGAATGGCACGCCAAGCTTTGCACATAGAACGGCCGATGTGTAGCCACCCACTGCCATAAAGCCCGCATGCCCGATGGAGATCTGACCGCAGTATCCTGTGAGAATGTTGAGACCGTGGACGCTGATCACGGAAATGCCCATCATGGTCATGATGGTCAGTAGCCTGTCGCTGCAAAAGAGCGGGCAGGCAAAGAGAAAGACGAGAAAGGCAACCAGGACTCCCCATTGCAGCCTGGAGTGGAAGATCGCCATATCCTGCGCATAGTGTTCGTGAAAGGTTCCTATGCCTAACGCCATGGGTCAAATCCTCTCGATCCTCACCAGGCCAAAGAGCCCGTAAGGCCTGAAGATGAGCACGATGATCATGACAATAAAGGGGAATACCTGAGAGAGTCCACCTCCGGGCAGCAGCGGGTCCAGGTACCCGGCAGCGACATTTTCCAGCATCCCCAGTATGATCCCGGCCACGATGGCACCGCCCACGGAGTTCACCCCTCCCAGCAACACCACGGCGAATGCCTTAAGGCCGATATTGGCGAGTTCCATATTCGCGCCGGATACGCCGCCCAAAAGGATGCCGCCGATGACACCGACGACGCAGGCGATGACCCAGGAGACGGCATAGACGGTTGTCGCTTTGATGCCGACACTCTGCACCACCTGCAGGTCCTCGGCTGTGGCCCTCATGGCCAGACCGATTTTGGTGTAGCGGAAGACGAACATTAGTATGGCCACACATGCAATGGAGACGATGAGCCCGATCAGGGACTCCGAAGGTACGGATACGGAACCGATGCTGAGGGTGATGGTAGGCAATAACCCGTGGTACGCCTTGTACTCGGCACCCCAGAGCAGGGTTGCGAGCCCTCCGAGTACCGTGGCAAGGGCTATGGTGGCCATGACCACAGCGAGGACCGGTTCTCCCAAGAGAGGGCGCAGGATCAGGCGTTCGATCAACAAGCCCATGATGATGGCGGTCACGATCGCCATTCCGAGGGCTGCCCAAATCGGCAGGCCGAAGGTGACCAAAAAGGTGAATCCGAGGTAGCCACCGATGAGAACGAAATGCCCCTGGGCAATGTTGAACACCTCGGAGCATTTCAGAACGATCACGAAGCCAATGGCGATCAGGGCATAAACCATACCCTGGGCAAGGCCGGTCACGACCAATTGCAGGAAGAAGGTCATCCGGTACCTCCTTCGACGGACTGGATTCGAATCGTTGTCTTGATGGGTCCCTTGCCTCCGTCACCGTGTCCGGCCCACGCCTCTATCGATGCCTCCTCTTGATCATCATAGATCGCCTCAACGAGTTCGCGGTATCGTCCTTCCAAAAAGGTCCTTCTCAGCTTTCTATTTCGGGTCAACTCTCCTTCGTCCGGGTCGAATTCCTTGTGGAGATTGACGAATTTCTTCACCCTCGAGCCCGGCGACAAGGTGCGGTTGGCTCTCTCGATATCCTGCTTCACCAGTTCGTAAGCCTCCGGTCTTTGGGCGAGTTCCGCGAAGGTGCTGTAAGGAACCCTCTTCTCTCCGGCCCAATTTCCAACCGTATCGTAATTGATCACAATGATCGCGGAGGCGTAAGCCCCTTCAGGGCCGGCCAGGATCCACGCATCCTTGATATAGGGACTTAACCTCAACCGGCTTTCGGCAAGCTGGGGGACAAGGGTGTCCCCATTTGCCAGTTGAACGAGGTCCTTTCCCCTGTCTACAAGCACGAGGTGCCCGTCGTCCCGGATGAACCCTCTGTCCCCGCTGTAGAACCATCCGTCCTGCATCACTTCGGCGGTCCTGTCCGGTTCGTTATAGTAGCCGATAAAAGTGCCGGGCTGCCTGTAGATGATTTCTCCATCATCGGTTACAGTCACTTCTGTCCCCTTGTGAGGGGGACCCACCGTGCCCCATTGGATATCGTCATTGTTCGCTCCGGTCAGGGCTCCGCCCTCGGTCGACCCATAGAGGCTTTTGAGGGGCAGGTTCAGGGCATGGTAGAACTGAAAAGCCTCCGGGCTGAGAATGGCCCCGGTGGTATAGCAGACCCTGGCGTTTTGCAGACCCAGGCTTCGCCGGATCGGAACGAAGAATGCCCTGTCGACGAAAGAATTGAAAATTTTCCAGAGCAGGCCAGATTTCTTCTTTCTGTATGCAGACTCGGCCATCTGATTGCCGGCAGGCATGAACGCAAGAAATGCGAGCCGGTTGAGAAGACGGACGCTGGAGATCCTCGTCCGAACCATTGCAGCCTGGCTCTCCCAGAGCCGAGCTCCACGGCATACGATGCTGGGTCCGACTTCCCTGGAGTCCCTCTGCTGGGTTTCAGGCCCCTCGGCAAAGTTGAGCGTGCTAGCCGAAAGAAGGTGACACCCAATCGAAATCCATTGCTCATTGATCCAAACGGGGGGCAGGTGGGGCACGATATTGTCATGATCGTGCCAGGGGTCGAGATGCAGGTGGTATTCGGCCCCTGCCCTCAAGGTTCCGTAAGTGTGGACGGCTCCTTTGGGTGCTTCGCCGGTGGTTCCCGATGTGTACACGATGGCGCAGACATCGTTCGCTTTGCCGGCTTCCACCGTTCGCTCAAAAAGCCCCGGGTGTTCCGCTTCGTGTTTTCGGCCCAGTGCGAAGGCTTCTCTGAACCCCATGAGGATGGAGTCCCCGTAGTTAGCCAACCCCTTGTAGTTCCAGAAGACAACCTTCTTCAGCCGGGGCAGGGCGTCCTTGACCAAGAGCAGCTTGTCGACCTGCTCCTGGTCCTGCACCACGGCAAATGCGGCCTCTGAATTCTGGGCAATGTACAGGATCTCGGTGGGCGTCAGCTCCGAATAGGCCCCCACGGAGACGGCGTGGGCGGCCTGGGCGGCCAACTCGGCATAATACCATTCAGGGGCGTTATCTCCGACAATGAGGACCTTGTCCCCAGGTTCGAGGCCCGAGGAAATCAGGCCCAGCGTCAGGGTCTTCACATTGAGGTAGTAATCCTTCCACGTGTATGGCTGCCAGATTCCATAGTGCTTATGGCGCATGGCCGTGCGGGTATCGCCGTATTTCTCATGGTTGTACCGGAGTACCTTGGGCCATGTATCGCCCTTTTCTCTGTGAAGTTGTTCCGTCCCGGTCGTCATCTTGTCAAGCCCTTCCGCTAGCCCCAAATCCACCGCCTATTTTGTGTCCCTTGTCAGTAATCAGTGGGTGGATCGGGGCTAGCCGAGCCACCTCTTCTTTCGCCTGTAATGCTTCACCTCCCGATAGCTCTTGCGAGATCCAACCGCAGACAGTCCCAGATAGAATTCTCGAATGTCCTCGTTATCCCTGAGACGCTCCGCAGGACCCCCCATCACGACTCTGCCGTTTTCCATCACGTGGCCGTAATCTGCGATGCCGAGAGCGGCCCCGACGTTCTGTTCCACCACGAGGATCGCCATCTTCTGTTCAGCACTGATTTTCTGGATAATCTCGTAGATGTCCTGCACCATAAGCGGTGCAAGGCCGAGGGATGGCTCATCCAGGAGCATCAGACTTGGACTTGCCATGAGCGCCCGCCCGATCACCAGCATCTGCTGCTCCCCTCCAGAAAGATACCCGCTCATCCGGCGGCGGAGGGCCCCTATTTTGGGGAAGTAGTCAAAAACCATTTCCATGTCTTTCCTGACCCCGGCCCTGTCCTTTCGGCAGTAAGCCCCAACCAATAGATTTTCCTCCACACTGAGGTGTTGGAGAACCCTTCGCCCCTCCATGGCCTGACTGATCCCCATCCCTGCAATCTTATCGGGACCGTACCCGTGGATCCTCTGCCCCCTGAATTCGATGCTGCCTTCGGTAACCTGTCCCTCCTCAGTCTTCAGCATCCCTGATATGGCCTTGAGCGTCGTTGTCTTGCCCGCCCCATTAGCCCCCAGCAGGGCTACAATCTCGCCCTCGTCAACCTCCAGGGACACGCCTCTCAGCACCCGGATGACATTCATGTAAACCACTTCAATGTTGTTCACTTGCAGCATTCTCTGACATCCACTCGAAGCTGACCGCCCTATTTCCTCTTTCCGAGGTAGGCGGTGATGACTTCCTCATTCCTGCTGATTTCGGCGGGCAAGCCCTCGGCGATCTTGCGTCCGAAGTCAAGGACGATGATTCTGTCCGCGAGGTCCATCACAACGCCCATATCGTGCTCAACCAGTACGATGCTTCTGATTCCGTCCCTGAGAACGGGTGTGTCCGGATAGGTGGCCCCCTGGCCTTCGAAGACATCGAGGATGAAGCGGGCGATGTCCTCCTTCTCCTCAAGATTCATCCCGGCCATCGGTTCATCCAGCAGCAGGACTTTAGGCTCCAGGGCCAGGGCCCTTGCCAACTCAACCCGCTTTCGCAAACCATAGGGCAGGAGGCCCACCACCTTCTTTCTGATAGGTGCAATCTCAAGGAAATCAATGATCTCTTCGACGATCCTGCGATGTCGTATCTCTTCCTTTTGCGCCCATCCCAGGTAGAG
>JAFGPH010000376.1 GCA_016926135.1 Deltaproteobacteria bacterium | reverse complement strand
TGATCGTAGTACGCCTTTTTGAGGGCGGAGGCCCGCCTCTGGTATGCGTCCGCCTTGCTCTTGTGGTCGACCGAGTCCGCGTTTATGGTGCTGTCCTGATCCTGGGCATAGGCCGTGGCCAGGATCTCGCAAAAACATCCCGCGGCCAGGGCCTGCACGGCATCCTCGTCAAATCCGCTTACCGTGCAGTCCGAATCCGTGCAGGTATGGATCGCGGTGTAGGTTATGCGCATGGATTCATCCGAGGATGGCGTCTCATCCAGAAACCGGAGATACACCCCGTCCGGCTTCTCGTAGATCGCCCACTCCTCCCGCTGGAGAATGTCCGGGGTTTCGTTGTCGTCGTCGACCGGGTACTCCACCTGCCGGACGGTGCTGAAATCCACGCTCCAGTGTTCCAGATCCTCGAGGGAGTACTCGAACCCGTCGTCTCCGGAAACGTCCTCGACGATCTCCCTGGGCCGGTGTCGCGAATGGATCTTCATGGCCTGGGAGATGGCAAGAATAATCTCCGGTTCTCCCGCAGCCAGGTTGTCGCCTGGAACCAGCTTTTTGATTTCCGCGATATATTCCTGCCTGTTTCCCAATGCCCGTCACTCCTTACTCGTAACTCGTCACTCGTTATCTCAGTTTTTAAACACCCCTTTGATGTCGTAGGTCATGGTCGTCGCCCCTGATATGGTCTGTCTGACCCTCAGGTACTTGCCGAAATTCGTAAGGGGATAAGCCGTTGTTCCGGTTGCGCCGATCCCGGATGCGAGCGCCGAATGAAAAAAATACGTGGTGTTGTCCTCCGATGTCTCGGCGACCAGGGCGAGGGCGGGCGTGCCCGTCAGGGACGAAACGTTGACGAGCACCACCCCCTCCGCATAGTTTTCGACCAGAAATCCGGAGGAATACTCCGTTCCCGCCGTGTGGACCGCGGACGACTCGAACGTCTTGGTCGAGGTCTTCCTGTCCCCTGCCCAGGCCGCGGCCACGAGCCCCGGCACGAAGCACCCGAGGAAAAGCCAGAGAGCCGCCCGTTTCAGATTTGATATCCGCATAACCGCCTCCTGGAATCCCCGACATCAGGGAAGCGCATAGCCCGGGAAATATGGGCTCGCACCGGATGCAGGGGATACGTCAATCAGGATCGTGTCGGAGCCGTGCACCACTCCGGCGCCGACGGCCCATTCACTCCTCTGCATCACCCTGCCTGCATATACGGTGGCTCCCGTTCCCAGATGCTTCACCAGGTTCGCCCAGGTGGTCACCCCTCCCGCATCGGTCGACAAAAACACCGGGGCGCCGTACGGAGTGAGGCCGGTGTTTTTCCCGTGCCCCAAAATTTCCGAGATCCCGCTCAGGATGCCCTTCATCACGACCTGAACGGACTGTCCGTACGATGCGCCGTTCCCCGCGAACCCGATAAGAAATGCGCTGGTTCCGCTGTCCGCGTCCGCCTTGCCGATCTCTCCCGTGACGACATTCATCGTCAAGGCGTCCCCCAGGCTTATGGTCTCCGAGGCCGTGCCGGAAAAATAGCTCCACTTCTGTTTCCAGTGGAGCCCTCGATTGTCCGATTTCGATGCTCCCATGGCCGGCCCCGTCAGGCCGGCGATAATAAATGCGGTAATCGCGAAACACACCAAAATGCCCAAAAGGGTGCATCCCGCTTTCCTTCCCGTGAACTTGCTCATCGCATTCCTCCCTTTTCAGCCCTGCAAGGCAGGGCGTTGCATAAGATTTTTACTGAGTGAAAAACGCTACACCGCAGCCTTGTACCCGGACCGGCAGTCGATCACGGTCCCTGCATACTCGTGCCTTCCCTTGTGACGGATCTTGTCCGCCACGAAGACCTGCTCGCTCTGGGGGGAGTCCGCCACGAAGTACTCGGGCTCCTGCCTGCCGCCGAGGTACCCCATTTCGATCATGTCGATCTGGGTCGGGGGGAGGAGCAGGCCCCAATCATCCGTGTCGGTGAGGAGCGGGATCACGTGGTCCTGCACCTTGCCGTACAGGGGGTTGGGCAGCTTGGCGGTCAGGTCGTTCGATGAATAATAGAACTCCTCGCTTGCCACCCTGCTCATGAGGTTCATGATGTCCACCGGCCCCACCAGGTTCATCTTGAAGGACCCGTCAACGATCCCCACCCGCTCCCCGCTGTCCTTCTCCGTCATCTTGGCCAGGGCCGTATAGGCGATCAGGGCGGTCGAATGGCTGAGGGCCGATGCTCCCAGGTTGCCGTGCCCGGAGGTAAACCAGGCCGTGCCGTCCGAGCAGGTTCCGTTATTTATGAAAAGGCCCCACACATACTTTCCGTGGGTCCGGGCATAGGCCCGGGCAAACCCGTCGAGGAGCCTGCGCATGAGATCCACGTCGTCGTTGATGATCATCTTCCGGTTGAAGGTGAGCAGGTTTCCTTTTTGCCCCACCGTGTAGGTGCTCTCCTCGTCGGTCACGGTCGCGATTTCCTGGTAATCCCCGGATTCCGGATCCACCGTTTCGATGTCCGGGAACCCGCCCACCAACACGGCCTCCTGCTGCCGGAAATCCGCGACGGACTTCGCGATCGAGATCAGCAAATTGGTCTTGTAGTCCAATTCCCGGTAGATCTTCACGAGCCGGCGGGCCAGGGTGTTGGCCAGGGCGTAAGTGAAGGTGGAACTGGTGATCTCCATGCCCAGCCGGAGGGCAGGGGGCAGGTTGCGACGGTTCATGAAGCCCGTTACGTCACGGTCCCCGGTATAGAACTCATAGGCCTCCCGGATCCCGCGGAAGCGAGGCACCGCGTCGAATTCGTCGTAATCCGACGCCATCCTCACGATGTCCCGTCCCCAGGGGTCGCGGTCGTTGAAAAAGGGCAGGCCGCTGAGGGTCTCCATCCGGGCGTGGGCCCGGAGTTCCTCCTGGTTCAGGCCGAAGAGCTTGTCAAAGGCGATTTGGGCCTTTTCCACGCTCCCGATCCCGACGCCGACCCTGCCTCCGACCTGCGATGCCGCCACGGCCGCCTGGCCCTCTTCGGACTGGTAGACCCGGGCCAGATAATCCTTCTCGTCGCTGATGGCGCTGTTGAGTTCACTCTCTTCGAAAATTCTGGACTTGAAGAGTGACCGGATCCGCCTCTGCGCGTGCTCCGGAAGTCCGCTCCCGTGAAGCGCGGTCTCGAGAACCTGGCCGCAGCGGAAAAGATCGTACTCCCCCCTGGGCACCCAGGTGCCTTCATCTCCTCCGGCCGCGCCGCCACCGGGCCCGGCCGGCGGCTCCATGGACATCCGGAAGATGCCCGCCACGTCCTGATCCGTCAGCTTGTCGACATCCTTCCCCTGCAGCAGATCGGGCCGCCTTTCCTTGATGATTCCGAGTATTTCCTCTCTGGTCATAATGTCCTCTCCTTGGTCCCGGGCCGCTACGGCCCGGATGAATTTGCCGCCCGCCGCAGGGCGGCTCACCAGGTCGAGCGAGTCCACCTCGCCGAACCGTTTGAGCACCCTGGCCATGCGGCCCTTTACGTTTTCCGGCATGCCTCCCATCGCGATCGCATCCCAACTCAGCCCGTACACCTGCGCTCCCCGCCGCATCGCGTCCATCAGATTCCTGCCCAGCCACTTGTGGGAATCCAGGAAGTGCAGCACGCCCTTGAGCCCCTCGCCGGCCACGAAGCGCACCGTGTCCAGCCACCCGGCCTTGTTTTTGATCAACAAATCCTTGACGGTGAAAAGCGGCTCAGGGATATGCCCGGCCCGGCCCGGCAGTTCATAGAGGTTCACGTCGATCCCCTCGAACATCTTTTCGCTCTGCCGGAGCACCTCCTCGGGCAAATACCATCCGTTCTTGGTGAATCCCGACTCGCAGATCACGACCTCCCATGCCGCGCCCTCAGGGTCGACGGCCTGCACGAGCCTGACGTACAGGCTCTCCGTCTCGGCCTCCTCCTGCGAGGTGCGCTCGATCCATGTCTGCTCCACCTCGAGGGGGTCACCCTCGAAACGGGGCTTCCCGTCTTCCAGGAAAAGGGACAGCCGGTAATTCCTGCCGTCCTTCTCGAAAACGACGTAGGTGCCGTAAACCTCCCTGAGCCACGCGCTTTCCCCCTCCCGGGCGGTCAGGGCCTCGGCGATCTGCTGCCGCAGTTCGTCCAGGCTCATCTCCTGGGTGAGCCTCCACGTGCCGTCATCGCCCTTTTCGTACTTCGTCTTGACGGCGCTCCAGGCCGCTATGCGGGCCCGCTCCTCGTCTTCCGTTTCCGCCATGGCCGCGTTGAAGGCCTCCACCCCCATCCGGACCGCCCCTTCGGGCAGGTTCTTGAGCCAGCCGGGCGGATTTTCCACTGTATAAGGCATGTTTATTCTCCGTTCTCCGTGAGCCTCGAAGGCCTACTTCTTCCCTCCCGTGACAGCCTTCATCTTCTTTCGGATGACGCCGTCCACCATGAAGGCGTCGAGCGGCGTGATCCCCTTGGGGTCTTCACCTTCGGCAAAGCGCACCTTGGCCCCGCCCCGGGTGATGACGACCGCGGCCTTGGCGCCGCCGGCCTCCTCGATCCTGGCCTTGAGCACGTATTTTTCATCAATGCCGTAGGCCTTGCATGCCCGGGCCACCAGGGCCTTTTCCTGATCTGTCAGCTCCGGCTCCTCCTCGGGCGCGCCGGCCATAAGGAGTTCCGAGATCTGTCTGTCCCGGGCGGCTATCGCGGCCTTCAGTTCTGCGATCTCCCGATCCTTGTCTTTGTCTTCCGCCATTTCATGACTCCTTTCACTCGGTTAAATAGTTGATTGCTTCGGCCCTGATCTCGTCGATATCCTCATCCTGCAGCACGAGGAAGGGCCGCGCAGGGATGTCCCCCCAGGGGACGTTCATCTGCCAGGGTTTGCTGTAAAGGGTTCCCCCGGATCTGCCTGCGGAGCCCGCCTTCCGGGCCACGGTCACCTTGCCGAAACTCCCCTTCTTGGCGCCGAACTGGTGCACGGCGCCGTAGATCTTGTTGGTGCCGATCTCGGCCCGGTCGGAATAGGCCTTGCCGGTGATCGACCCCATGAGCCCGCCTGCAAACCCCTGGGTCACGAGCACCCGCCCCCCTTTTTTCTTCTTGAGCGTCGAGGGCTTGAGCGCGGGCCACTTGGGCCTTCCGCCCTTTTCAAAGTTGCGCACCACGGAGGTCCTGCCGATCTGCGCAACGGTTTTCATGAAGGGGGTCATGTCGCCCATGCGCTTTTGCAGCGTCGCCAGGATCTCCTTCAACTCCGTATCGTCCACCCGGACTTCGATCATCGATCCGGCCATTACTTGACATCTCCCCGTTTATGCCGTATATTTTCCACATACGATGGCGGTGGTTGGCCGTCCCCGTTAACCATTCGCCGGGTGCCGCAGCCGGGACGGAGGCTGTAGGCTCTTTTACTCCCTCCCATAGAGCATCCTTCCCTTTCTCAGGTTATTGGCCGCCGTATAGCCCCCCCTGAAAAAATCGCCCGCAGCCCATTGTCCGTTCATGGTCTCGGCCCAGAGGCCGAGCACTTTATCCTTGTCGACCCTCACCGCCTTGACGTATCGCTTTCTCACGCCCACGCGGCCCGATACCTCGCTTTTCGCAAAACCCGCCCAGATCTCGAATGGATCCTCGATCAGCTCCGGGATCAGGGGAAAATAGTTCTGCCTGCCGTCGATCCTGGTCGGTTGTTTCAGCATGTGATCCACGATCGCCTGGGTCGCCTCGACCCTTCCGCCCGCAGGATCCCGAAAGACCGCATTGTCTCCGCCGACGGCCTTCCGAAGGGCGCTGCGCAATGCCTCTTCAGATTTCTCCGAAATCATGGTCGGTTTTCTCTTCGGTTCATCCACGGCGATCTTTTTCGGCCTTCCGTAAAACTCCGGCATTCTCGGATCGAAATCCTTCCAGGGCCCCCGGTCCTCCATCAGCGCCAGGCTTTCACTGCGGCCCCAGGCCGCCTCCCCGGGGTTGTAGTCCCAGCCCGGGTCGATCCCCTTCGGGATCCTGCGCACCTCGCCGGTCGTTTTGTCCGTCCATTCGTAGCGCTCGATCTTCGGTGCCTCGGTCCGGATGGGATGCTCCGTATCGGCCTCTTCCTTTTTCAGTCGCTCGACCTCCCGGGCCGAATGGCTCACAACCCCTCACTTGCATCCCCACCCGTTGGGCGGGGTGTGGGTTTGCCAGAAGGGGTCGTCTGCGGGGAGAACCAGGTTGTACCACTGCATGTGCTCGGACCTGGGGTTCCGGGAGCTGCTCGCCACGTACCGGAGAAAGGGTCGGGATTTGATCACGTCCCTGTCCGTCATGCGCTTCCAGTGGCCGGAGGCATAGGTCGTGCTCAAATTGGTGTTGAAAATGGTCGCCGTTCGCCATCCCTTGCCGCCCTTGTATTTCCATCCTGCGCGCCGGACGATATCGTCGAAGTTCTTCCGGAACTCCCGAAGGGTCGTTCCGTCCCGCACCCCCTTCATCACCTCCGAAAACAGGTCCGACAGAAGCTCATCCTTCACTGCACCCGCCACCACGAAGGCCCTGCCGTGCATGTCGCGGGTGAGGTCGTTCCAGGTCGCCGTGGGGAGTCTGAGTTCCCCCCGCCGCCGGAGAGTTTCGATCGCCTCGTCAAAGGGCAGATTTGCGTATTTTGCGCTCGGGGTCACCGCTTTACCTTTCCGCAGTCAGGGCTGCCGCCCTTGACACGCGTTATAACAGTGTCAGGCGCCGCGAGGCCGCGACATCTCCCCTCACCCGTGCCTTGGTATAGGCCCGACGATAATAACGGGTTCTCGGCCCGATTTTCGTTTTGCATCATCCGTCCCCTGCCGCGTCGAACCGGCCGGAAAGGTCGGCAAGAAGAAGGGCCCGCTCCATGATGCTGCCCAGGGACGCCTCGTCCATCTCGCCGTACAGGTCGAGCAGGCCGTCCCGGAACTCCTCCAGGGTCTCCGACCCGGCCAGAAGATCCTCCACGGGCTTCATCATCGCTGCCGTATCCGCGCCTTCGAGGGCCGTCGCGCCCAGGGCCTCCAGGGTCTCGGCCGGGGTCTCATCACCCCGGTCCATCGAAGTCCGGTCCCGCCCGCCGCCCTCCGTACCCTGTCCTCCGGATTCAACCTCCTCCAGTTCTTTCTCCGGGTCCACCTCATACCCGATCCTGGAGACCACGAAGGCGAAGAGCCCCGCCGCCGTCTTCTTCCTGACCCATTTCCGGTCCTCGGCCTGGGAAAGGGCGGTGGAGAACTGGACCACGCTGTTGGTCACGCCCGTCAGGTCCTTGCGGGAGATCTCGGGCATGTTCACGTTGAACCCGGCATCCGCGTCTTTTTCGCTCAGGCGCCTGTGGAGCACGGCCTGGTCGATCTGGAATCGGAGCATATCCGTATAGATCGTCTTGACAAGCTCCTGCCGCTCCGTGAGGTCCTTCACCGGCGGGTCGTTGATCTGGTCGGCCTCCTGCTGGTAAAGCTTGCCGCCCCCGCCGAACCAGTTATCCGGGCGGCCCGCCGATCCCATGATAAAGCTCTTGGCCGTCTCGTAGCCCTTGCTGTGCTCCGTGCTCTTGAGATCGGGAGCGACGGCCTGCCAGATTGCGTTTTCATTATGCGCCCGGACGCTGCCCGGCTCCGGAGGGGCCCCGTACTTGCGCATCCACTCGTCGATCTGTTCGGCCGTCATATTGTTGAGGGTCACGTCCCAGATGAAATTGAGGAGCCCCTCGGCCCGGTCCAGGTAGTTGAACTCGTAGCGCTCGATCCCGTCCAGCCAATCGAACAGGGTCAGATAATCGCTGCGCCCCCTCGGATCGTTCGGGGGGTTGTTGATGGCGTAAAAGAAACATTCCCCGACAAGTCTTCCATATGAGGAGGAGCGGCCGTTTCGGTCTTCCCGGATCACGCTGAGCTTCCGCCCCGTGCGGTCGGCCATTCCGTGCAGCTCCACCTGCACGGGCTGCTCCACGTTGCGCTGGAGAACATAGACCTCTTTGACGTTCTGGGGGTCAACGTATGAAAGGGTCACGTCCCCGTTGTGCGGATTGACATCAACGGGCCAGCACTGCTCCCCGAGGATCCCCAGCCACATGATGCGCCGGGGGAAGAGGAGCGGGAGCTTGTTCCTTGCGACGAATTCGGACAGGATCTCATCCACCTTGTCGTTGGCCGTCACGATCTTGATGGGTTCGGCAAACAGGAACGCCTTGTCCATGAGGGCCAGGCGACGGAACATCGGGGAGTGGTCCCACATGAAATAGGCGACTTCCAGCATCCGGTCCCTGCTGATGGCGATCAGGTCCCTTCTCTGGCTCAGTCTCCCCGCCGCGGGCCGGTATCCCTCCCCCTTTGGATCGTAATCCGCGGTGATGGGGAGCGACATCCGCACCCGATCCACCTCTTCCCGGATCAACTCCTTGACCTCTTCCGGGCTGTGGTATTTCGGGGCGATTTTACCGGCCAGCCAGTCGCGTATACTCACGCCGCCTCCTCCTCATCCATCATCGGGGGCCTTCCCCACCGATGCCGCAGTATTCCCATGCGCACCAGATCCCCGGGCCGCCTCCCGGTCATGGTCTCGCGCCTGTCCCGGTCCCGCTGTGCCGTGACCGCCACGGTCCCGCTCTGAAGGCCGTCGATCGCCATCTCGCTGGCGTCGGGACCGTCGTCATGAACCGATGGGGTGAGCAGATATACGAACTGGTCGACCAGGATGTTCTGGTCGCTGTGATTCTTCTCGAACCGCATCTTGCCGTATTCCCAGAGATACGCGCACGTGCCCACGATCCGGCCTTCCTTGTTCGTATTGTGCTGCACGGGCACCCAGGGCAGGTACCTGCCCGTTTTTTTCGCATAGTTCTGGATGGCCTCATGCAGAAAATCCTTGAGCATGTTTTCTTCGATGAAAACGTTAGCGCTGCCGTATTGATCCCGTTGGTCGTAGGCCGATGCGAACATCTCCCCGATGCTGCGTTTTTTTAGCCATGCGTGAAGGCAGTAAAAAACCATTTGCTCCGGGTCCAGGCCCCAGGTGACCACCGCACGGAAGTCGTTGTTTTCCCCGGCCTTGGCAGACGGGTCAACGGCCGTGGCCGTAATCAAGGGAATGTTGACCATCTCGATTCGATCGAAGTACCTTGCCTGCTCCTCCGGGAAGGGCGAGCCCTCCACCGCGACCCGGTTCATCATCTCTCGGTTGAAATCGAACGTGCCCATGTCGCGCTTCTTGGCCATGAGCCGCTCCATGCTCCACTGGGCCGGCCAGAGCGGGCGGGCCTTGTCGGTGTCCGGATCCAGGATCGCCTGGTAGACCTTGGACGCATAAAGCGGATTTTTGGTCTCCTCGTCCTGCATGGCGATCAGTTGAGCGATCGCGGATTTTGGATGAAACAGGTTCCCCACCATGAGGGCGTTGTAGCCTTTGCCGAGCGAGCCCAGGACCGAACCCCGGATCCAGCTTATCCCCCGCTTGACCAGGCGGGGGTTTTCCACGTTGTCGTCATTCTCGAAATCGTCGATCCGCACATAATCCGGACGGTGGGGCCCGTTCAGGATGCCGCGGACCTTGTCTTTGCGGCCCCTGGCCAGGACCCAGATGCCGTTTTTCGTCTTGAAATCGTCATCCGACCAGGTCCTGGTCTTGAGATTCCCGAAATCGTGCCGGATCCGGACGTTCTCCTCGAGCTCAAGCTTGATGCGCACTGTGAAGCTCTGGGCCTGTTCGTGGGTGTCCGAAATCATCAGCGCGAAATGGATCAGGTTGTGGCAGATTACATGCAGCGGATCCCCGAATGAGAAGAAGGTCGTCTTGGCATGTTCCCGGGGTGCGCCGATCAGCCCGAAGCGGTCCTTGATCTGAGTGAACTCCACCCATTCCTTGTGGAATTCACCGAAATCCGAGGTGAAATAATGCGGCATGTAGGTCCGCATGAAGAAGAGCTTGTCGGCTTTGGAACGGTTGACCCGCTCCTTTTTCCTTGCCGGCGTATCGTTCTCGAAGGGAGAAACGCTTTCCTTGATGAATGCCCGCAGCTCGGCGACCTGCTTGTCATACTGGCTCTCTGTAATGTTCTGCCGTTTACGCATTGCCACTCAGACATTCCCCCTTGAAAGCCATGGTCAGCATGTCGAAATCCGCCGCCAGGATCTTCAGCCCTTCCGGATCGTTATCCTTGAGCCACCCGGCGATCCACTGAACATTTTCCAGAAACACCTTGGCCCGGTCATACCCCGGACCCGCCTCGGTCGCCTCCCAGCGTTGAACCAGGGTGCCCAGTTTGGTAACGGCATCGAGGCTCATGCTGCTCACGCTTCCCGGAGCAGATTCCTCGATAGCGGTCAGCTCCCGGTCGAACAGGACCCGGAGCCTCTGCACGGCCGAGCGTTTGGCCCGCCTTGCCTTGTCCCACTCGTCGAACTCCTCACCCGGCGTCTTGGTCCGCGCCTTCCATTCCGACAGGCTCTGTCTCGATACCCCTAAGGTCTCCTCGATCTCGGTAAGGGTCTTCCCGTCCGCGTACATGCGGAAGGCCACCTCCTCCAGTCTCGCCCGGGCACCCTTTTCAGCCACGTCTCACCTCAAGATTTTTTTGACAGGATTTACAGGATCGACAGGATTGTTTTTTTGAAATCCCGTTCATCCTGTTTATCCCGTCTAACTCAGCTCTTTTTCCAGCCGAGCGATATCGGCCAGCGTCGCCTGCAGCTCCCCCCAGGCCATGACCAGGTCGTCCATCTGGCCCGCCGTTTCGGGGATGTTCATGTCCGCAATCGGCGTCAGGATCGCGCTCAGGTTATGCCGGATCACCCCGCAAAGACCCCCGACCTTGTCCGTCAATTCCTTTTCCCGGTACCTGAGATTGGTCAGTTTCACCTTCATCTGTTCGCGCTCGGCGCTCATCACCCCTCCTTGACCATGCCCATCTTGTAGCAGGGCGTGCGGTTTTCCAGGTAGTCGATCAGCCTCTGGGAGGCCTGGGTGTTCATCCGGATCATGTCCGTGTGATCGGTCTCCCGTTTTTCCAGCCGCCTGCATACGCCCTCGTAATTCTCCACCAGCCGCACGTTGGATTCATACATGCGCCGGATCTCCAGTATGTCGCAGCGGTAACTGTCGAGGACATTGTCGATCTTGCCGTCCTTTTCCTTGATGATTTTGTCCGTCCGCTTCTGGTCGATGAACCAGAAAAGCATCACGATCCCCACCGTCCCCTGGGAACCGACAATCAAACTGATCAGCCAGAAAGGAATTCCCTCGATCATCCGCAGCCCCTTTCAAAAATAATTTGACATTTCACGCACCGCACGCACCCGGGAACGGCCTCCCGTCGCGCCTCCGGGATCTCCCGGCCGCAGTCCGCGCACTCGTAACTCGTCACTCGTGACTCGTAACTCGTCGCTGCCGTTCGGGCCTTGGCAATCTCCCCCCGCAGGTACCGCTCGCTCATAACCTGGGCCAGGTCGCACTCATCCGCCACTTCCGACTCATTTCCCCCTGACGGCATTTATGGCGGTCTGCAGGAGGCCCGGCTTGCCTTCTCCCGTCATGGCCCGCTTCTCTTTGCCCCTGTCCCACGTGGCCACGCCGAGTATCGACAGCCACCCGATCCAGACCAGCTCCGGCACGGACGGAACGATCTTCCCGGCCGCAGGCAGCACGAAATAGATCAACAGGATTGCCATCGGAAAAGTGAAACCGTTGAAGGGCCTCCAGGAGTACTGGGGCCAGTGTTCGCTTTTTGACTCCGTCTGCATGGTCTGGTTGACGATCCCGATGCGTTTCGTGCCCTCCCTGTACCGCTCCAGCTCGTAGTTCATCAGGGCTTCCTGGTATTTCAGGGCAAGCTCCGGATTCGATTCCAAAGCCCTCAGGGCCGCCTCCGGATCTTCGACGCCTGTGATGTCCTTTGCGATCCCCACGACCTTTTCCGCGGTCTCCTCCGCCCGGTCTCCCGCAAGCCAGCCTATGAGCTGGGGGGCGTATCTCGCCGCCAGGCTCGCTGCAATCCCAATCAATGGAAGTGGCATGTCTCCTCCCTCGTTTTACTTCCGGTGAACCATCCCCGCGAGCTCGTCGACTCTTTCCGGGACCTGTTTAAACCATTTGCTGTCCCGCATCTCCGCTGCGGCCCTGGCCCAGTCCCCCGCCTCGATCGCGGCGATCATCTTTTCAAAGGTGAGAAACCTCGGCAGGCCGAGGTTGTACATCATGCTGATCATTGCGCTCAGGCGCTGCTCATCCCATTCGACCCAGTCGGGAAACAGGTTCATCACCGTGCCCTGCGCCCTGTAAAAGTCGTTGAGGAAGAGGAAGGCCGCTTCCTCGAGGGTGATGCCTTCTTCCAGGTTCCTGCCGTAGCCGATGGTCAAAACGCCTTCCGTGTCACGATAGGGCTTGAGCCGCAATCCCTCCTGACGCTTGATCAAATCCATGGCCGCTTGGTTGTGTTGGTTCATTGCCATATGCCCCCCCAATTCATCCCGTCGATCCCGTCTGATTATTGCCCTCTCGCAGAGCCCTCTGGGCCCTCTGAGAAAAAATCTTTAATTTTCAATCTTGAATCTCTCTGAGCTCTCTGCGGGCCCTGCGCTTGTTTAGTATTTCTTGTCCCCCGGATTTTCAGGGTTTCTTTTCATCCCGTTGATCCTGTAAATCCCGTCCAACTTCTTCTCTCCGTGCCCTCTGCGGGCCCTGCGAGAGACAGCAGTTATCAATCACGTCTGCCTGACAGGCTAAGGGGGATCCGCTGAAAAAGTCTTTTGAAATATTTCAAAAATTGATTTCAACGGGGGAGGGGGTTATTCGGGGAAAAGGGGAATCTGGTTCTTGCGGACATGCTCGGCCCGCACACGTGCGATGATGTTGTAGATTTGACGTTCGGTGAGGTTGTGGCGTACGGCCAGGCGGCCGTAGTTTGTGCCGTCGAATTGCTCGTAGATCTCCCGGTCGCGTTCAACCAGGGTCATGCCCTTGCAGAAATAGACCTGCTGACCGACCCAGTCCCGGCCCACCCGGTCCGCGATCGAACGTCCCAGCCTCTCGGCGTCGGCCCTGTTCAAACCGGCGTCTGCCAGGACCTCCTCGGCCCGTGCGGCCAGGTCTGAGAGGATTTCGGGATACCTGTTGTTGTTATCCACCATGCTCCTCGAGGTAAAACTCTATCTCTCGCCGGGCGCTCCAGTCCAGCTCCCGCCATTTCGGCCCATATTTCTTTTTCATCTGGTTCTCGAAGAGCTTCTTCAGGCCCTCGATGACGAGCCACGCATCATAGGCCGTGCGCACCTTCTCGACGTTCAGCCTCTTTTTCATCCACCGGTCAAGACCGTCCGCATACTTCCACCGGACCAGCCCGGCAAGGGCCCGGATCTTGTCGATCTGATCCAGGGAGGCCAGGCGCACCACCTTCCCCCCGGTGCGGGGGATGGCTTTTCCTTTTTCTTTACATGATTTGAGGCGGCGTCCGCTGCCTTTCGTCCCTTGCCGCGCCGTAGCCACCGGGCGAAGGCGGGGCCGCACCTTGAATCCCCTGGAATGCAATTCGTCAAGAAACTCCGCCGCCTGGGCCCTGCTGATCTCGGTCGTGTGCGCCTTGCCGTACCTCTCCATCAGCATGTCCTCCTTGAGATCCTTGTCGATCCCCAACTGCCCGCACGCGATCCCGATCAACTGCCGCTGCTTTTTAGTGCTGGGAACAAACATCGTCATTCCGCCTCAAGTATTTTTTGACAGGATTGTTTTTTGGTTTTGAAATCCTGTTCATCCTGTTATCCCGTCTGATTCAGCGCGCGACCCTGGGCACTCGCCAAACTGGTGATCCCGCATGAATTCCATTACATGGCTGACCACACTCATGCAGACCGCATGGACGGCCGAGTTGATATTTTGAAAAGGCTCGGTTTTGATCCGTTCATGGGCGAGCCAGATAATGGTATCAGCTATTGTTTTTTCCACGCCAGAATCCTCTCCCCGGTCTTCCTGGCCTCCGGGAGGGGTTGCCCCGTACAGTTCACAACCCCCAAAACAGGTATGGAAGGAAGCCCCGGAATCTCAACCGTCTCGGACCCGTCCTCGTGGACTACGACCGAGGCCTTTTCCAATTTCCTTAGCCGTCGCCTGGCTGCGTCCTTCACCGTCTTTTGGGTTTCTGGCCACGCAATCACGGCTTTCAGTTTTTTCACATTGAATTTACGTAAATCATAAAGCCGGTCCTGTACCGAACAAGACATGATCTCCCTGACCGGATATCCTGCCGGCGCTGGTTTAAGCCAAGGATCTTTCATCTTCTCCTCCCTCACTGCCGGAGCAACTCATCCGGCACATCAAAAGGAAACTGCCTCCCGCTGAAGGGAACCGGTTTTGAAAGGGCCTTTATGTCACTCAAAAGGAGGAGATACTTATCCCTGATGTCGCACATGGCCGCCTTTTCCCATTCTTCGCGTTCTACAAAATCGACATTCGGACATCGGAGCCCCTTTTCAACCACTGCGGTGCAAAGGATTTTGCCCCTGTTCATGTGTGCATACATCATCATGTTCTGCATGCCTAACGCGCCCGTGTCTCCAGCCGCAAGCCTCGCCAGAAATCGTTCGTTGAAAAATGCGGCTTCATCGATCTTCTGGGTCGCGTGTATGGCAATCCTCTGCCCGACCAGGGCCTTGAATCTTGCATGATTCCTCGTTTCGATCGTCTTCCACTTCAGGCAAACCCACGCCGCCTGCGGCATCCATAAACTGATCGCCTTCATCTGTAATCCCTCCTGTCAATCCTGTTATCCCGTCCATTCTCTCCCGGGCCTTCAATCTTGAATCTTGAATCTTCAAATCTGAAATCACTCAATCTCTTTCCCCACCGCATCCGCCATGCCGGAGATCTCCGGATGCCTTCGCCTGAACTCATCCGCTGAAATGACCTCACCATCACCGCTCTCAACTTCCGATCTTCTCATCTTC
Organism: Deltaproteobacteria bacterium; assembly: GCA_016926135.1. The sequence continues at coordinate 9,821 of JAFGPH010000376.1, read as the reverse complement.
TTAACTTCTCCAAGCTCCGTCTCCTCCCTGGCCGTCATGCCCTCCGTGCTCACCCTCTCGGCCTCCTTCAGCAATATGCTCTTGAGATAGTTGTGATTCTTAAAGCCCCACTTTTCAGCATTGCAGGTCGTTATAAAAGCCCCTGCTCGATCGCCGCCCTGGATACCCGGTACCGCTTGCCGTCGTATTCGAACTCCCCCCGCTCCCAGAGCCTCGCGAGCTCCTCCAGGAGCCTGACCCGTTTCTCCATGGTCATGGCCGATCCCGGCGACGCCCTGAAGCAATTCACGTACTCGCTTGCAAGCCTCCATACCCTGCCGAACCGGGAGGCCAGGTCGCAACGTTCCAGGTCCAGCTCCGCGGCATCGGATGCCGCCAGGTCAAATCTTCTCTCACAGAATGGACAAACGATCTTCCTGCTCATGCCCTAAACATTTCCTCTCACAGAGCCCTCAGAGATCACTGAGAGATTCAAAATTATCAGATTTAAGATTCATGGTTTCCCGCTAACGAGTGGTTAGCAGAATAGTGCTGCCTCTTTAGTTCCCGCATATGGATTTCAAGACGCTCAAACGCCTCAATTACATCGTCCATTTCGCGCATCAGAATATCAATATTCGGCGTTTCTTTGGGGTCGTCAGGATGAAAATTAAACCACCCAAAACGGTCTATTTTACACGCGATCTGAATAACCTCTGAGCACTCTTCGACCACTTTGGTAAGTGGCGACCCAGTATATTTATATTTTTCGTGGCTCATTCGTTCACATGCTAACATTGAAGTCAGCCGCCGAGTTTACGAGGTCGGATGCACTGACTGGTTATGGCCGATACCACAGCATCATTGCCCGTGCACCGATATCGACCATCCGTCGCCTTAAGATATTCGTGCATGTCGTTTTAAACCGCTCAATAGGTATGTTTTCTTCTACATTTTTGGCATCGCCAATAATTTCTTCGATTAGGGCAGTTGCCGAGTACTCACCATCCCATCCACGATAACCCTGGTGGTATTTGTCGGCCATTCGGCTCTTGATGGCCGCAGCGAAACAGTCAATAGCACTGTTGATTCTATCTATTTCGTCCATGACTCCTCCGAAGGCATAACTTTGAATTAGGCGGAAACCGGTCAAAAACTCCCAATCTGCAATCTTTAATTTTCAATCTTGAATTTCTTTCTTTCTCCGTGTCCTCTGCGCCCTCTGTGAGAGGCATTAAATCTGCAATTTTCAATCTTGAATCTCCAATCTTGAATTTATTCTAATCTGTACTCGAACCGCCCCCGCCCCACGCACCTGGTGAATATATTGCACCCGTTGGCCCGAAGCTCGGCCACCACCGTATTGACCGCGCAGACATCCGCCGCCCGCATGATCTCCCTGGTCCCGTGCCACTTCCCGTCGAAAAGGACCCTGTGGACCCGCTGCAGCCGCCTGCTCTCCTCGATCTTCGCGTAATGGATCATTTGCTAAACCCCCGCCAAATCAAGATTCATGTGCTGGTAATTCCCGTCCCTGTCCCGTCTGTAGATCCTCACGTATGTCCGTGATCCGGCCACCTGGACGCTCTCGCCGATTGCGTCCATGGCCCGCTTCCACTTGGGATCTGTGATGGCGAGCCGCCTCAGCCCCAAAATCCGCTGCGTGTTGATCTTTCCCTGTTTGTCCACGTAAAAGGCGTCGTTCACCAGGGCCTTGATTTCGTCCCTGCTGCCTTCCGACCAGTCCTGTATGCACTCGTCTATCAGGGCCTTGGCCACCTGGAGCCGCTCGTCGAATACCAGGTAATCGCTAACGGCCCGGATGACCCGGTATTCCCCGTCGAAACTGGTCAGCATCACATTCCCCTTGACTCCGCCGATAGTCGTATCGAACCGTTCCGCCGAAAGCTCCACGAACGCCTGGATATCGCCCAGAACCCGGGCCTTGAATTCAGCCAGCTCCCCGGCCAGGGCCTTTGTTTTCTCAACGATTTCCATGACCAGGTCATGCCGGGATTTGTCGATTTCGCTAACCATGCTCTCCGGCACAAGCCGCCCCTGTGCATCTTTCATGTATCCATTCATTACGCCTTCCATGTACGCCTCCATCTCTATAAGCTAAATGCTGGCTGCCCTCAGCCCGAACCTCTCCCTCACCCTGGCGATCCGCGCCGCCAGTTTGTCCGCGAACCCATGTTTCTGTCCCTTGGGCCTTGCCGCGGATCCCGCTGCATTTTTCGGGAGGACTTGCGCGCTGCGCCTTTGTTGCGTCAACTTTTCCGCCTGCCAGTTCCTGCGGTTGATCACCGTAACGGCCCGCCCCTCCGCATCATCGACCTTGATGATGAGATCGAGATCCGGGTTCCAGTAAATGGCCAGCATCCTGAAAGGGCGGCCGTCCGCCCTCACGAGGTCCTCGCACCTCTGCACTTTCACCGAATTTTCAACAAAATTGCTCACCGCCTCCGGGGTGGGCCAGTTGCCCACCCGCTTCAGCCAGTGTTCCTCGAACGTCCTGGTCAGTGTCAGATCCTGCATGCCTTCACCTCCCTTGCCGCGGCGTAGCCCCCGGGCGAAGCCGGGTCCGCGCCCGCCTGTTTCCTGCGCCCTTTCATCACCGGCACGAATTTCGACAACCACCAGCAGACCTCCGACCCGCACCGCGGGCACCGTTTGCCGATATACAACTCCTCGCAATCAAGACATAATTTCGCTTCCCTAAGGTCCATGTTCCCCTCCTTCTACAAAATGGAACCGTCCCTCGCCTTCAGTTTCATCTCATCGGTCTTCAATCCCCTGACAAGAAGAAAGGCCATCTCCTCCTCGACCGTCCTGACCTGGTCTTCGGCGACCGCCCGGACCCGCTCCCTGGTGACTCTCTGGCCGGTCAGAAGCTCCTCCACCTTGCCCCAGTCGAATATCCCGTTCCCGCTCCCGCCTTCGGCTGCCCGTTTCCCGGTTTCGACTTCCCGTTTCCCGGGTTCGGCTTTTTCCTCCTCCTTCTTCCCTTTCCTCCTCTGCCAGTAATGCCGAGCATATTCTGCCTTGCAGGACTTGCATTGCCGATCCAGGCCGTCCTTATATAGTTTGTGCCGATTAAACTCCTCCACGGGCTTCTCTAACCCGCACTTCGCACACACCTTTGTTTTCATCACGCTCCTCCCTTCCCCCGACTCGTGACTTGTCACTCGCGACTCGTCACTGATTTCCCTGCCCTGGCTGCACCCCTGGCACTCCAAATGCTTCATCCCGCCCGAACCTTGATTCTCCGCTCCCTGCCTCTCAACGCAAACCGACCGCCTGAGCGTCGCTCTAAACCGCTCGCAATAAAAATAATCCGGCCCGTTCAGAATGTCGTCGATGCTCGCCACAGGATTCCCCTTAATTTTGAATCTTGAATCTTGAACCTTGAATTTTCTTTCATAACGCCATGATGACGTCCGCCGAGATCTTCATCTCCCCCATCTCGTGGGCCAGATTCATGGCCCTGGCAACGTAGTTGTTCACAAGCAGGGGGTAGGCATGGCTCACCTTGCTCTTGCCGTCCCTGCTCGTCGATGTGAGGCGCTGCGCCAGGGCCTCGAAGGCGCCCTCTTCGAAGATCTCCTCCACGGCCTTCCCGACCCTCTTGAATTTCACGCTCAGGTACGGCTTCAGATGCCCGTTCAGGCCCTTGATTTCCGCGACCTGCACACGCCTGATAACCTCCCTCATGTCGACGTGCTGCCCCTCGTTGAAGAAGTGCTTCAGCTCGGTCTGGCCGATCAGGATGATCCCCATCAATTTCCGGTACCCGTCCTCGAGCTCGTAAAACCGCTTCACGTACTTGAGGGTCTGGGCCTTCATGTCGTGGGCCTCCTCGATGATCAGAACGTGCCTGTAGCCCGATTTGGCCCGGTCCATGAGGAGACGCTGCACCTGCCTGGTCTTGTCCTCTAATTTGATCTTGCACCGCTCGCTCGATATGTCCTGAATGATCGCATCGCATATGCTCGCTGCCGTCAGCCGCGTTTTATCGATCATCTGAGGGTAGATCACGAGGGTGTCCCCGTCCCGCCTGAGCTGCTCGATCACCTTCCGGCGCATCACGGTCTTCCCGCTCCCCACCTCTCCGATCACGGCCAGGAACCCGCCGTGCCGTGCCGAGTCCAGCATTGCGGCCTCTATGTACCGGTGCTCGTCGCTCATATAGATGTCCGAGTCCTTCTGTATGTCGTCGATGAATGGGTTTCTGAAAACCTTGAAATGCTTCAACACGTCTTGACCGATCATATCCACCTCCCATGTTATTTGGATTTCGTCCGGGTCCCCGGGCCTGACTGCCTGGGGCATTCTCCTCTGGCTCCTGATTCCGTGCCCCGCGGGCAGCGCGTTTCTCATCGACCGCCCCAGGGGCCCCCATACGTCCTTGGGCGATATGCCCCGCACCGACAGCCATTCCATGGCCCGGGGGTTGCTCCCGATAATCCTTTCCACCGCCCCCCTGAAACCCTCGATATCCGGAGGATCGTATCCCCGGTTGACGGCCAAATTAATGAGCGGCCTGCTTACCGACCGCCAACATTCCCGGGATACCAGATCCGCCATGGCCGCCTGCCCGATGTCGCAGTCCGCCATCAAGGCCTTCAGCACCACAGGCTCAAACTGACTTTCATACACCCTGGCCTTGCTCACCGACCTCCCTCCTTTCCGGTTTCCTCTCGCAGAGCCCGCAGAGGCCTCAGAGAGAAAAACAAATTAAATTTCTTTTAACTCTGTGATCTCCGTGTGCTCTGCGAGAGACAGTCTTGAATCTTGAATCTGATAATCTTGAATTCCCTTTCATCCGGTAAATCCCGTAATCCTGTCCAAACTCTCCTCCCCGCGCCAGTCCGCCCCCTCAACCAGGGCCCTGACGACCTCCTCGGCCCGCCCCACCGAAACGCTACCCCCCAACTCCTCCCGGAGCTCCGCGTTCAGCGCCGGCGTAACCGCAACCCCGGCGTCCCGCAGCCGCTTGAAAAGCTCCATGATGGGAATCTCCTTTTGCGCCAGGTCCCTCCCCACCTCGATGGGCGTGCCCCGGCGCGGCATGGCCGCGACGTTTCCCAGTTTTTCGGCCATGTGCCCGAAAACCCTCTGAAGCGTCCCGGAAAAGGGCGCTGCCCCCTTTTCCCGGGACTCGCCGTAGGCCATGTTCTCATTGACCTTCCTGACCTTCTGCACCGGGCTCTCCGGCAGCGCCTTGTACTCCGCGCCTATCACCGCCGACCCTTCCAGGAAACCGCCGTCAAACACCCCCAGGGGCCGCACGATGTACTCTGTCTCGTTGAAGACGACGCCCACGTCCGGCCATTGCATCGGCCTGAAAACCACCAGGACCTGGCTCCGCCTGGGGATGATCCCCTCGACGTGCTTCAGCCTGTACGTGTTCGACTTGTAGGAGATGCAATAGTGGGCGTCCACCGTTCGCGTCTCGGAGGGCGCGGCGAAAAGCTCCTGCATCATCTCACCGGATGGCAGGTCCCGGATGTGCTCCTGTTTCGCGTACTTGAGCCAGCAGCCGGTCCGCGTCATCCCGTGGCGCCGGTGTTTTTTGGTCCCGTTGAACCACGCGCACCAGTCAAGGGCCCAGGCGTTCAGCTCCTCGATCGTGGCGGCGGGCTGGATCCGCAGCCGGCTCTCGAACTTGCTCTCCACCATGTCGTGGGCCACCTCCGCCGACCCCTGCCGCGCCGGATTGTGGGGCATCGACTCCGGAAACTGCACGTCCAGCTGCTTGAGCATCCCGATTATGGGCTTTGCAATGTTCGCGGCCCCCGCGTCCATGAGGAGGAAAAAGGGCACCCCCCTGAAGGGCCACTTCTCATGGCGCCCGCCCCGCCAGGCCGAACACAGAAAATCATAGACCGTCTCCATGTTCTCGCCCGCCACGTAGTAGTATTTGACGAATATGGTGTGGCTGAAATGGTCCGTGAGGACGTACCTGATGAGCTTGTTCTTGATCTTCGAGAAATTGGCGGGTTTGTTCTTGTAGAATTTGCGCTCATCCATGATCGCCAGGCCCTTGCGGCCCCGGAGGTAATACTGGATGCAGATCGATGCGTCCAGCACGTGAACGTGGTTGGGATGAAGGCTCCTCATCCTGATCCGGGGCTCCGGTATGTCCAGCATGGCCCTGTTCATGTTGTTCTCCCGCAGAAGCGCCTGCATCCTCGCCGTAGAGACCGTGCCGGGACCGATCAGGCCGTTGTCCTCTGCAAGGCCGAGCGCCGTATCCACGTCCATGATGCAGCCCTTGACCTCCCGGGCAGTGCTTTGTATGATCGCGCTCACAAGGGCCACCTGCTCGCCCGTCACTGCGCGCCTTCCTGCGTCCGCCCGCCTCCTCCGGCCGCTCAGGAACCCGTGATCGCGTGCGATCCGGTAGAGCGTTGCGGCCGATTTCCCGGTCAGTTCACGGTAGCCCTCGATCACGTCCCTCCGCCCGGCAGTCTCCGCCCTGTTGAGCTGCTCAGCCATCTCGATCATCCACGGTTGCGATTCCGCCATTTCCAGCGCCCCTTCCCGACTTTAAATTAAGACTCCGGCTGCACCCACTCCTCTTCATCCAGGTCGTCGTAGACCTCCATCCCCGCCTGGTAAACCCCCTCCGCCGTCCGCCGCAGGAACCCCAACAGCTCAACGTAGGCAGCCTTCATGCGCGGCGTGACCGCAAGGTCCCCGGGGAAGAAATTCTCCGGCTCGATGTTCAAAAACAGCGTGTCGATCAGGCCCTTGTGATCCTCCGCCTTCCTGAGGATCGCCTCCTCCTCCGGCGTGTGGCCCTTGGCCCTGGCCTTGCCCTCCAGTTTTTCGATCTCCGTCGCCAGGCCCTCGATCTTCTTTTCCTTGTCCCTCAGGACCCGCTCCTTGGCCTTGATGGTGGCCTTCTGTTCAGCGATCTCCCGGTTCTTGGAATCGAGCAGCGATTCGATCGCCGCCTCCAGGTCCTCGGCGTGATCCGCGTCCAGGGGGATCCGCTCCTCCCCTATGACCGCGAACTCCGCGTCGATGATCATGTCCCCGGCCGCTGAAATCTGGCGCAGTTTTCTGAGCTCGCGGTAACCGACCTGTAAATTGGCGACCGTCGCCAAAAAGTTTTCACCGAATATTCTGAGATTTTGAAGGTCCTCATCAACCGTTCTACGGTCTAACTTCAAGTAATCACAGAATGATTCCCACGTTCTAATATTAGGGATGTCCAGGTAAATCTTCAGCTCCTTAACCTCTTTGAGCCACATCAAACTGGCGACGTCGCCAAATTCTGACAACATTTTGATGCCCTGAATCCGCCCTATGACCTCGTGGCATTGGGCGATTGCCTTCTCCCTTTTCTCCTGTTCCACCCTCTTCAGTTCCTCCTGTTTCTTTTCCATCTCCACCACGGCCAGGGCCGCCTCCGTATCGGAATCCAATCTCTTCCTGTTCGCCATATTCCTCCCCCTTGCCGCGCCGTAGCCCTATGGGCGAAGGCGGGTCCGTTTTCCGTTAACCCTGCGCCTCTGCGCGAGTAACCCCTATATCCCTCAAATCGTCCTTCATCCGTTCAATGCCCGCCTCGAGGTTCGCCTTCCTGCGGGCCCAGAAGATCGCCATCCCGTCCCCCAACTCCCAGTGCTCCCCGATCCGCCTCACCAGACGGTCATCTTCCAGCGTGACCAGGTGGCACATAACCGTGCCGACCGGCAGCTCCAATGCCCTGGCCGCATCGGCCCCCGAAACCGGGCCCCTCTGCTCCGCCAGGTACCGCAGGATCTGGATGGTCTTAACCACCGCCCCGATCCTCCTGTAGCTCTTCCTCCCGTCCTTCATAATCCCTCCTTTCCTGAATCTTGAATCTTGAACCATTAATCCCTCTCCGTGCCCTCCGCGTCCTCTGCGAGAGGCTTCTTTTTCAATCCCGTCAAAACTTCCCCATCTTCTTGACGGTCTCCTGGGTGGCATTCGCCATCCTCAAAACCTTCCGGCAGGAAGGGTGCTTGAATGCCACGGCGTGCCCGTAGTGACTCGACGCCCCGTTGTTGCAGAGGCCGAAAAACCCGTTGCCGTCATCGATCCACGCCGCGCACTCGATGCAGGTCCCCTCCCGCACGGTCTCAACCCCTCTTCGTACGACATTAAGCTCCGTCATCTCCCCTTGCCCTCCGATTCAAGGTATTCAAGAAACCCGACCCTCTTCCTCTTCTCCCGCCTGGCCCTGCGCTCCTCCTCGGCGAACCGCTGGATCTCCGCCCTAAGGGCCTCCGGCCCCGGCAACGCGAACATCCCCGCCGTGGACGCCAGTACCTCCAGGGGTTTCCGCGATCCCGTCACAACGCAGAATGCCGGCAGATACTCGGCCGGCATCCGGTGAAACCCCTTGCTCTCCGCCGTCCAGGCGTCGAGCATGTACTTGCTGATCTCTACCCCCAGGAGGTGCGACATCCGCCCCGCGATCTCCCACCGCGAAAGGGGGCGGCACCCCTTGATCGCCTCGACCATCGCAAGCCGCAGCCGCTCTCTGATGTTCAACGATCCCTCGTCCCCGCAATGCGGCTCCTGCCCCTGGGTCACGGACCTCAGAAAATCGAAGATGCTCAGTTGCAGGCTGTCGATTTTACTTCGAGATTTAGACATTGACTTCCCGCCTGATAACGGTTAATTTTTCCTATTGCCTTTGATGATTTCCGCTTCGGTATGCTGAGGTAATATTCGGGAAAGACCTTGTGTTTCGGCTTGCCGATTTTTTCGGCTATGTATGTCATGATCCGGTCCGACACGCCGGGTCCGTTGATGACGCGCGAAACGCTCATCTCAGACACACCCAACTCCTCCGCAATCCGCTTCTGGGTGATCCCCCGCTTCCTGAGCGCGTCCTTTCTTGCTTTAGGTGTCATCTGTAGTTCCTTGTTGGTTGGAGGTTTTATGCCCTGCGAATACCTGACAAAATTCACCCGTAAGGTCCCTGCCGGAACGGGAACTTTCGCTACTCTTCCCCGTGACGGGTATCGGTGCAGCAGCCCTTATCATGTGGGCACTCCTCGGTGCTCTCCTGAGAATTCTGATCAGATGAAAGAGGCCTGTTACTATCACCCCGTAGCACGCGCTCGAATTCGGGAAGAGAAAGGTCTTCCTCCAGATTGAGCATCCTTGGAATTACGGGATTTCGCAGGTAGCTTTTAATGAAATCAATGATTTGCTCTGCTGAAAAACCCTCTGCCCGGTGGTAGTGGGTGAGGAATTCTTCAGAGCATGTGATCTTTATTTGGATGGCTTCGAAGATGTCGCCGAGATCGATTCCGAAATCGAAAATGACGTGTTTTTTTTGGGGAGCCTTAGGAAAATAGATCTGCTGCCCTCCCAGTCCGCTGGGGTGGCCCTTTGGGTAATAAATCTGTGAACCCGGAGGGCCTGGGTATGGATAATCGTCAAATGCCCGGCTCTGCTCTGGTGTCATGACTGATCTCCTTTGTCTGTTTTTAAGACCGGCGCGACCCGCGATCGCTCCGGACGCTCTGCCTGAGCCGCTTTCCAGTGGCCCTGGCGATTCGCCGGTAAATGGTGGCAAGGCTGCACCCTTCCCGTTCGGCCAGGTCCCGCACCAGCTCCCCCCTGGTGCGCCCGCTCGGAAGGGAATGGATCTGCCGGCCGGCCGCGACCAGGTCCCCCATAAGGGTCCATTTCGACGGCTTGAGCCGGCCGTTCATAAAGGCCCAGACAAGATGGGCAACGGCGATTTTGTATTGGATGGCTTTGGTCTGCTTGGACTCGAAAACGATGAGCTGGAGGCCGATGGGATCGTAAATGCGGATCTCTCTGGTGACCTCTCGGCCCCCTTCAAC
>JAFGPH010000375.1 GCA_016926135.1 Deltaproteobacteria bacterium | reverse complement strand
TTTGAAACATTTTAATAGCGGCTGGGAGGGGAAGTCAAGAAGTAATAATAATATTAACTATTTATATCATTTTAGACATAATGGGGCACGAAGATAAAGGGGCTTGAAGAGAGTATTGGGTGATCGACTGCAGGGAAAACTCATCGCGATAAAAAGCAGACGGCACCGGATACTTTTATCGGTTGGACCGGTATTTCGTTACGGTAACGTGGGGAAGGGAGTCGGTATCTCTTGGCGCGCGACTCGGCCAAGTCCGGACCCACAAATCAAACCGCCTCGATGCAGTGAATCACGATTGCTGTCCCATGCCCGTTTGCTCATAGGACATAAGTGTTTCGTGGACACCTTTGAAGTAGGGCAGCCAAGGTTTCACACGGCTGAAGAGAATTCGGGCCGGGATGTAGCACAGCAGGAAAAAGAAAACATAGTTGATTTCCCATCCAAACCAGGGCAGGGGAAGACCAATCTCCGAAAAGCGATCCTGCATCCAGGCCAGGGCCAGGAATATGGGCCACAGGGAGGCGGCTGCAAGACCGAACTTGTTGAAAAAAAGCTGGCCGAAGGCGTCGTTTCCCTCTTTATTGGACGCCTTGTAGCCCTCTTTGTCTCCCATCTCAAGGGCCTGCCGGGAAAGGCGGCTCATTTTTTCCATACGAAGATTCAAACGGTCCAGGTGGGCCTTGTTCACCTTGAAGACGATCGATATCGTGAACTCACCCACCAGCACCGTGAGGAAGGCCAGCAGGAATGTCCCCAGGTAGTAGTCCACCAGGGGAATGCCTGTGATTCGATAAAGCTGAATCAGGAGGCTGTCGGCAAACTGGTAGAAGTTAAATTCCATCCTGCCTGGCAATTGACCTTTAAGTGTTCAAAAAAAGGGGAAGCGGACGCGCAGTCAGGTTGTAAGCTGCGCGCCCGAATTTCTTGTCATGGTACCCAGGATTTGCCGAAGAATCCTGCGCTGAAGTAACGCAACCCGACATAAACGGCCAGGATGATGAAGATGATCTTCAACCACTTGTCCGGGATGTACTTCTGGGTGCGCGGCCCGATCATGGAGCCGATGAAGATGCCGATGAGTTCGACGCCGATCAGGCCCCAGTCCATACCCGCCTTGGCTACTGTTATGTAGCTGGCAATGCTGGTGAGCATGCTGAGAAACACGGCCATGGCCGAGGTGCCGGCCACCACGTACATGGGGGCCCCTACGAGGCTCGTCAGGTATGGAACATAGAGAAAACCGCCGCCTACGCCGAGGAAGGAAGAAATAGCGGCAATGATCACGCCGCCCACAAAGGCCCAGATGGGGCTGAAATCGAAGTCCTGCCCAAAGAAGGTAAACGTTGCCTTGGCAATTCCGAACTTTTTGAGGGTAATTCCCTGGCTGGCCAGATCCTTTTTCTCCTTGACGCTCTTTTCAAAGGCCTGGGCCGCCGCCTTGGAAGACTTTTTCTTCGCCTGTCCGGCAGGTGTCAGCTCATAAACCATGAAGGCGCCGACGAGAAACACAAACAGGCCGAACCATCCCTGATAAGCCCGGAGGCTGATCTTCCCACCCGTCAGAATGGGAATGAAAACAGCCCCGCACACCGAGCCAATCGCCAGGGCAATACCCAGGGGCCAGGCCAGACGTTTGGACTTCAGGAAGTTGATCGTGCTGATCAGGGCGGACAGGCCGACCAGGAACTGGTTGGAGGTCCGGATGCTGTCGGTGAGGGTTTTGTTCAGGGCCGGGCTAGAGGTCCGGAAACTTTTCGCATAGTCGCCCAATCCATAAACGGTCATGTGTCCCACACCGGCCATAATGCCGCCGAATGCGCCCACCGTGGAAAAGATCCAGCCTACCCAGATGGCCCAGCAGATGGCCAGGATGTAATTGACGTCGGGGGCGCCCGGAATTCCGAACGCTCCCCTGGGTGCGGTCGGATCGATCTGCCCTTTCCCCTTGCCCTCAGGGGTCTTGGCTATCGCGGGGCCAAGTTTACCCCCCAAGCCAAGATTCTTTCCCACGAGTTTGGCCTTTTCCACCGCTGCGGGTTTGGCCGGTGCGGCCGGTTTTTGCTGGGCAACCGCGGTTAGGAAGGTGGTGAGTGACAGGGCGAGTGACAGAGTCAATATGATCAGCGCCCCCTTGTGGTACCATTTCCTCTTTCCTTTTTTACCCTTCATCCCATTTTCCTCCTTCATCATGAAGTGTTGACTTGAACTCATTCCATCCCATGGACTCAACCAACCCAATGAACTCAAGGTACTTCATAAAGCCTACAGACGATAGCCGGTCTCGACAACTCCTCTTGCTGGGAGGTGTCAGTGATCCCATGTCCGGCGATCCCGTGATCAAGATATTTTTCTATCTTTCATCCGCAGACAGACTCACGGCAGACTTGCATCATTTTGCGAATCATACTTTGCTTTTTGTTTCGGTGGGGTGCCTCGACCGATCGGCCCGGCACTCGGGTACGTACTATAGATTCTCTCATTGCAGAAATGCAAGATTTTTTTGTGACTTCAGCGTGAAAAATCCCCCTCAATCCCCCTTTCTCAAAGGGGGAGTTTTAAGGGGACCCGCAGGAATACCCCCCCCTCTTGTAATGAGGGTGCTGCATACCTCCCCCCTTTTCGTGACCGGGGCGCTGCATCCGTCCCCCCTTTCGTAAAGGGGGGGTGCATACCTCCCCCCTTTTGTAAAGGGGGGCTGGGGGGGATTTCCATGCGCAGGGGTACCCGGTTGCTACGGTCATGAGGGTTTGGACAGGGTCTGTGATGCCTTGGGATAGCATTGGTCAAGAAAAGAGGGTTTCGCAGGGGAAAATCCTGTGGTATCTCCCTAAAAGTGAGACCAGGGAGGGCTGCGATGGATGGATTTTCAAGGGATAAAGGCTGGATCAGGGTGCTCCGCGTGAAGGTGGACGGCCCAGGCCTCAAGGACAACACCGCTGACACGGACCGTCTGATCAGAGAAATCAGGAAAAGTCTTGACGCGGAAACCGTCACCCTGGATCTGGTGCTGATCCGGAGAATTCCCTTTGTGTTGAGGGAGAACGCTTATCATGTGGAAGCCTTGCTCTACGAGAAGGGCGGGGGTGTCTGGCATCTCATGGATCTTTATCCCACGGATTGTGAGAATGCCTATTTGGGGGCTGCCGTGGACCTGGGCACGACCACGGTGGTGGTCAGGCTCCTGGATCTCCTCACCGGCGAGCAGAAAGCGGAGGCATCCTTTTCCAACCCCCAGATCCCTCTCGGGGCGGACATCCTCACCCGGATCCATCATGCGTCAAGTCCGGAAGGGCTTGCGGAGCTGAGGCAATCGGTGCTGGAGAGCCTGAACCGCGAGTTGGGCCTGATGACCGAAGGGGCAGGGGTGGATAACACCTCCATTGTAGGGGTCGCCCTGGCCGGGAACACGACCATGAGCCATTTCTTTCTGGGCCTGGATCCCCACTGGATCTGCCGCGAACCCTACATCCCGGTGATCAACACCCCCGATCTCTTTCCTGCAAAGGAACTGGGTTTGAACATCCATCCGGAGGCGCCGGTGCTGGTCCTGCCGAACGTGGGAAGCTACTTCGGGGGAGATCTGATCGCTGGAATCCTGGCTTCCGGCATGCACCGGGAGGAGGCCCTCTCCCTCCTGGTGGACGTAGGCACCAATGCAGAGGTTGTTCTGGGCAACCGTGACTGGCTTGTCGGCTGTGCAGGGGCGGCAGGCCCGGCCCTCGAAGGAGGCGTGGCAAGCATCGGCATGGCGGCCGCAGCCGGGGCCATCGACCGGGTAAACCTGGATCCCGACTCGGGCGAGCTCCGGATCCGTACCATCGGGAACCAACCGGCTGTGGGGATCTGCGGCTCGGGACTGATCGATCTGGTGGCCCGGCTTTTCCTGTCCGGAAGGATTGATGCCCGGGGGAAATTCGTGCCCGGGAGATGCGGGGATCGCCTCAGGCAGGCGGAAGGCATGAGTCAATTTGTGGTGGTGTCTGCGGAGGACTCGGGAACCGGAAAGGACCTGAGCCTAAGGCAGACCGACCTG
>JAFGPH010000374.1 GCA_016926135.1 Deltaproteobacteria bacterium | reverse complement strand
TGTGGTGTCTCAACGGATCCTTTACAACGTCCGTGTGTACTCAGGGCGGTCGGGGGGTGGTCTCTCAGGGCCGCAACGATTTCCGGGATGCCTCACGCAGAAGGTCTTTTGAGAAAAATGGAAAAGACCGCCCCTGCCAGCGAGATTCCTCCTGCCACGAGAAAGGGGAGCGTAAAGGACCCCGTCTGGTCCGCGAGGTACCCTCCCAGGGCCGGTCCCAGGGCCTGGCCGATGCCGAAAAAGAGGGTGATGAAGCCGAGCCCCGCGGGGGCGAGCCGCGGGCCTACGAAATCGCCGGCCGCGGCGGCCATGATGGTAGGGATACTCCAGGCCGTCAGGCCGAACATGACGGCGGACAGATAAAAACCGAACTTGAACTTCATCGCCGCATAAATGATGTAGGAGAGACCGAGTACCAGGTACGCCAGGGCGGCCCCGCGGTTGCGTCCCAGCCGATCCGATATCCCCCCCCAGATGACACCGCAAAAGGTGCTGAGACCTCCCACCAAGGCCCAGAGCCCACCCGCCCACCCCTGGGAGAACCCCATCTCCTTGACCAGGTAGGCGGCAAAAAACACCATATAAATGATGTAGGACAAGCCATAGAAAAAGTAGCACACCCCCAGATACCAGACCGAACTCATCCTGTAGACCTTGCTCCATTCCAGGGAAGAGACCTTGGCGCCACCTGCCTGGGGAACCTGTGCCTGCTCCTCTCTCCCGGCCCCTACCTGAGCCAGGCCCTTTTCATCGGGTCGACTGCGTACGAAAAGGCACACGATGCCGGAAATCACGAGGACGGCGCCGCCCAAAAAATACCAGGAAAATCGCCACCCCGCAGCGCCGTAAGCGGCAAGGATGGGAGGGACCACCAGGCCTGAGATGAGAGTCCCCGCCCCGATCCCTCCGGAAACGATGCCGGTGGCAAACCCCCTCCTCTTCATGGCGAACCAAGCGGAACCGAGGGCCATCGCAGGCACATAGGAGGCGCCGTTGCCCAGACCCGTCAGGAGCCGCATGGCAAAGGCAAAGCCGAAGGACTCGGCCAGACCGGTCAGAAGCATGGTCACTCCCATGAGGATAAGGGCAAGGGTGATGACGATGCGGGTTCCGAACCGGGCCGCCAGGAACCCTCCGATGATGGCCATGGTCAGGTATCCGATGAAGTTGCCTGTGCCGAGGAGTCCAAGCTGGGTGTAGTCGAACTTGAGTCCGTCCTTCATGGCGGGCAGGATGATCGTGTAGGCCATCCGCCCGAACCCGTGGGCTGCAATGGTCGTGAGCAATCCCATGAAAATGACGATCCAGCCGTAATGCAGCTTCCCCTCTCTCATGGTCACCTCCTCCTTTTCGTGCGAGAATGAATGTCTGATTGTAAAGAATGCGGTTGAAGCGTCGATTTCGCCTCATGGGAAAGGTGGTGTCTGACCTGGAGTGTTGCGCACAAGGAGCGGGAATTCGGGAAAAGGGCGGAGACGGGGGCGGACGGAATGGGGCCAGGTCACCTACCAGACTGCCCTTTTCTTCTCCTTGGCCTTGGCCTCTTCCTCTTCCTTGGCCCTCCTTCTCTTGTTCCAGATTTCCAGGGCGATTCCGCTCACCAAGAGCCCCACAATGCCACCCACATAGTAGGTGAACCATGTGACCTCGGAACTCCACTCGTAGCTGACGAATATGCTCAGCCCTGTGATGAGAATAATGAAAAGAAGCGGTATCATATATGCGGAAGTATAGGGAGTTTGCCCCCGCCCGTCAACAGCCTTTTACAGGTCCAGATGACCCCCTTACAATCGGCCTCGGAGGCGTCCCGATTTGCTTGGTGCCGTGGCAGCGGTGAATGGAACACTCCACCGCTCAAAAGGCCGCCGGGGTTGGTCCTTCAGGTCGCAACGATTTCTGAGATGCCTGTGGAACAGCACACCAGGCGAAACCAAGCCTTCCGTTTGACTTTGGAGGCGCAATCCTATATGAAATCCCGAGGCAACAGCCCGGTCGCTCAGAGATTATGCTCCCCTTTTTTTTGAACCCGCGCGACCGATCGTGCCCGCGATAAATCCCTGTGTCAACAGGAAGGGAGGTTTTCTCAATGCCCCGCAACCTCATGAAGGGTACCGGTTTCTCAAACATCGACTGGAAACGCATCGCCTTCATCTTTCTCGGGGTCGGGCTTTTCGTCCTTGTCTACGCTTCCCCTCAGTGGCCGGATGCGGTGGACCCCCTTGGGAAGCACTTTTCCCTGTCCAGAGAAGGAAAAGGCGCGCTGGCGGTGTTTCTCCTTGCCGGCGTGTGGTGGGTCTTCGAGGTCATCCCCATAGGGGTGACCAGCCTGGCCATAGGTGTCCTCCAGGCCCTGTTCCTCATCAGGCCGGCCAAGGTCGCTTTCAAGGATTTTACCGATCCTTCCGTGATGTTCATCTTCGCCTCCATCATGATCGGCCTCGTTTTCACCAAGACGGGGCTCACGAGGCGTGTAGCCTACAAGATGCTGATTGTCGTGGGCGAGAAAACCAGCATGATCTACCTGGGTTGCTTCGTCCTTACGGCCGCGCTCACCCATATCATGGCCCACACCGCGGTCGCTGCGACGATCTATCCTCTTCTCCTGGCCATCTATTCCCTTTATGGGGAAGGGGATAAACCCACCCGGTTTGGGAAAGGCCTTTTCATGGGCATGGCCTATGTGGCCGGCGCGGGGAGTATCGTCACCCTCCTGGGAGCGGCCCGCGGGGCTGTGGCCCTGGGCTTCTTCAACGACATCGTCAGCAGGAATGTCAGCTTCTTCGAGTTGACCTATTACATGTTCCCCGTGGGCTGGCTGATGACGGGCATCCTGTGGGTGTTTTTCATGCTCCTCTTCAGGCCGGAAAAAAAGGTGATTCCCGGCTTGAGGGAGCGGGCCAGGTTCCTCAACAGCGAAATGGGCCCCATGAGCCTGAAGGAGGTGCTCACCCTCGTCATCGTCTTCTCCGCCATCCTGACCATGTCCCTGCGGTCCTTCATCCCCGTTCTCGAGCCGGTCGACAAGACGGCCATCATCCTGGTTTCCAGCGTCCTCCTTTTTCTCACCAGGATACTGGAGCTGAACGACCTGGAGGAGATCCCCTGGAACATCATTCTCCTCTTTGGAGGCGCCATGAGCATCGGCTTCTGTCTCTGGGACACGGGCGCCGCCAAATGGCTCGCCGTCAACTGGCTGGCCATGTTCAAGGAAGCCAACTGGTTCGTCTTCGTGATGAGCATCGCCTTCTTCGTGATGGTGATGACCAACTTCATCATGAACGTGGCGGCTATTGCCATCTCCCTGCCCGTCGCACTGGTGATCGCGCCCTATCTCGGGGTCGCCCCCGAGGTGATCCTCTTCGCATCCCTGGTGACCGCAGGGATGCCCTTCCTTCTCCTCGTGGGGGCCGCACCCAACGCCATCGCTTACGACTCGAGGCAGTTCACGCCCGGAGAATTCTTCCTCTACGGGATCCCCGCCAGCATCGTGCTTATGATTGTGGTGGGCCTGGCCGCGCTGGTGCTGTGGCCCCTGATGGGTATGCCGGTGACACTGCCCAAGTGACGGAGATTGACAGAGAACTCTGCAAGGTGATAGTTGTTTCAAGGGAGCACCGATCAGCCTTATGGGTAGAGAACGCAACAGTTCCTATTACAGTTCCCTCACCAGGAATCTGATTCTGGTGGTGCTCGTCGTCTCCTTCACCCCCCTGATCCTCGTGAGCGGCATCATCCTCTATGAGTTCGAGAAATCCTACCAGGAAAAGGTTTACGCCCACCTTGCCGAGCTCGTGGAGAAGCATCGCCAGAACATCGACAGTTTTCTCTCGGAAAAGCTCGGTAACCTGCGTTTCCTGGCAAAGACATTCACCTACGAGGAACTCAGCGATGAGTCCTTCCTGGAAGACAGACTGGCAAACCTTCAGAGGGAATACGCGGCGGTCTTCGTGGATCTCGGCGTCGTGAACGAGCGGGGCATTCAGGTGGCTTACGCAGGACCTTTCAAACTGGGCAGGGCCCTCTATTCGGATGCCGCCTGGTTCAAGAAGGCCATCAAGAACGATTACTTCATCAGCGACGTGTTCCTGGGGCTCCGCGGCCTCCCTCACTTCATCATCACCGTCAGGGACGACTGGAAGGGAAGTCCCTGGATCCTGCGGGCCACGGTCGATTTCGTGGCCTTCAACAACCTGGTGGAAAAGATCCGTATCGGTGAAACCGGCGTTGCATTCATTCTCAACAGGGAGGGGGAGTCCCAGACCACGCCGTCCCTCGAGATTGCGGCAAGAAGGGGGCCCTACAGGGAGTTCCTGGGCATCAGGGACGAGAAGAGCACGAAGGCGCACATTGTCGAGAAGGTGGATGAGTCCGGTGAAAGGAGCCTATACGTAGCTGCCTTCCTGAAAGACGGGGACTGGCTGCTGGTGTACCAGCAGCTTTCCTCGGACGCCTTCTCCGAACTGAGGCGGACGGAAGGCATTGCCCTCGTCATCTTTGTCCTGGGCGGCCTGGCCATCGTGAGCATGGCCTTCTTTCTCTCCAGAAGAATGGTGACCCGGATTGAGCAGTCGGAGCGGGAAAAGGAGATCGCCGACGAGCAGGTCATCGAGACGGGAAAGCTGGCGGCCATAGGGGAACTCGCCGCAGGGATCGCCCACGAGATCAACAACCCCGTCGCCATCATGGTCGAGGAGGCTGGCTGGATCCAGGACCTGCTCCAGGAAGAGGAGTTCAAGGAGGGAGAAAATCTCGACGAATTTCAAAGGGCACTGAAGCAGATCAGGATCCAGGGTTACCGGTGCAAGGAGATCACCCACAAGCTGCTCAGTTTTGCCCGCAAGACCGACAGCCGGGTCAAGGAACTCCAGATCAACGACATCATCCATGAGGTGGTCAGGCTTTCCGAGCAGAGGGCCCGGTTCAGCAACGCAACCATAGAGACAGACCTTCAGGAGAACCTCCCCCTTGTCAGGGCCTCCGAGACGGAGATGCAGCAGGTATTTCTGAACCTCATCACCAACGGCCTCGATGCCGTGGAGAAAAAGGGGGGGAGGCTTCTTTTGGCCTCGCGATTGGAAAGCAGCGGGCCCCTGTCGCCCAACATCCTCATTGATGTGGCGGATAGCGGTCAGGGAATCCCCAAGGCCAATCTGGCCAGGGTTTTTGATCCTTTCTTCACAACCAAACCTGTGGGCAAGGGAACCGGCCTGGGGCTTTCCATCTGTTTCGGCATTGT
>JAFGPH010000373.1 GCA_016926135.1 Deltaproteobacteria bacterium | reverse complement strand
GCCTACCCAAGGCCTCCTGCACAATAGGCAGTGCCGGTTTCCTCAACGGGTATTGCCCGGGCCTTTAGAGGGGTTCGTAAACTTCTCTATTCCGACCGTAGGAGGCCTTTCCATTTCCGAAGTGCCCCTGTTTTTCGTGAAACCTTGTTACTGCTCACCGTGCCCTCTCCCCCAAGGCTGGGGGAGAGGGTTGGGGTGAGGGAGACGATATGCCGTGGAGGGGCAGAACCTCTCTTTGGAGGTAGGCCACCACCCTTCGCGCCTCAGCGAACGCCTTTTCCTTGACCTCACCCTTGCTGAAATACGGGTGGTCGTACAGGCTTCCCACCTCCTTTTCAGGACCGAACATCATCCCGCCCACAAGGCCCGCAAACTCATCTACCGGTTCCACATGATTCAGTATGGACCAGGCCAGGGTCCAGCAACGGGAGGTGCGGTAGAGGTCATAGCCCCCTCCGCCGAGGGCGAGGATTCGCGGGCAGATGGCCACGATCCCCCTTACCGCCTTCTGGTAGCCGTTGTTGGTGAGCTTCAGGTGGGTCAGGGGGTCGGAGATGAGGGTGTCGGCCCCCAGTTCGGCCACGATCAGGGTGGGGGCAAATGACTTCAAAAGGGGGAATGCCACCGTTTCCAGCACAAAGGAGTACACCTCATCGTCTGTTCCGGGCTCGAGGGGCACATTGACGGTAAAACCCCTTCCCTCCCCTTCGCCGATCTCGGTCTCGTTGCCGGACCAGGGGTATAGGGTCTTGCCTGTCTCGTGGAGGGACAGGACGAGCACCCGGGGGTCCCTGAAGAAGGCCTCCTGAACGCCGTTTCCATGGTGGGCGTCTAAATCTACATAGGCGATTTTGAGTTCAGGTGAGGCGCGGAGGGCCGCCATGATGGCAATGGCGATATCATTGATGTAACAGAAACCCTCTGCGTGTCCGGGCATGGCATGGTGGAAGCCGCCCAGGGGATTGAAGGCGGTCCGGGCCCTGCCCCCCAGAATCTCCTGCATGGCGGCATGGGTACCCCCTGCCGCCTGGATCGACCAATCGAAGATGCCTTTCAGGATCGGTGTATCCGGGGTTCCGAGCCCGCGCTCGAGCATCTCCAGGCGAACCTCCCCACGGCTCGATGCCTCCAGGAGGTGCAGATAGCCCGGTTCATGAAAAAGGGTGAGCAGCTGCGGGTCTATCGGATCGGGTTGGCGCACCTCCATCCAGGGGTAGTTCAGCACCCCATAACGGTTGCAGAGATCGTAGGTCTTTGTCGCCCTCTCCGGCTTGAAGGGATGGTCGGGCCCGAATTCGAACCTTCCCATTTCGTCTGAGTAATAAAAGATGGACAACGGTCTTTGAGATTCAGGTTTGGCCAAGATATCCTCTTCCGGGACCCGAACAACCCGAACCCCCATGCAGCTGTCCGCTGCAGTTATAAGGGGCAAACGTTGACGGATGAGTGGGGGCGACCACAACCCTGGTCATGAACGTTTACGGAGCCGTCGAGGTTGGTGCGCGTAAGGAGAGCGAGGTCGTCCCGGGTCAACTGCTACAGGGTTGGTGCAAAATACTAACAGAGGGATGGGAAGGGCGCAAACGAAAAAAAGGCTCAAGGCTCAAGGTGCAAGGTCCAGGGCCGGAAGAGGCGGCGTACCGGGCGGGAGAGTCTTTCTTTTGACAGGGCCGGGAAAATGATCTAAGGATAAGGGGAACAGGTTCCTGATATATGGCTTGGATTCAAAGGATAAGCCGTCTTCCCCGTGCCGAGAAAGAGGGTCTGTACAGGATCCTCATCCCTCCTTCCCTTTACCATCGCTTCAACATCGATCCCCTTTTCTTGAGCTGCGGAACAGGTGGAAGGGTTGTGCGTTTCTTCTGCCCCGAGGGTGAGCGAACCTGCCTCGTGGAGATCAAACTCGCCCGCATGGAGGAGCCTCTCTACTCGATCCAGCTCACCGATGCAAGTGACGCCACCCAGATCGAAATGGATTTTCTCATTGCCAACGATCCCGACGCTTCCCGGTTCAACACCCATGTGGACGAGGAGGGGAGAGACACCCTCTTCGGATGGGCATCCAGGAATATCCGGGAGGAGGTGAGGGCCATGGAGGCCGGCCTTTTCCCGGGGCAGGTCGGCAGGGGGATTGGGATCACCCGGGAGGTCGTGGAGGTCCTGGAGTTTTTCTGCCGCATCTTGGATCTCAAGAGCATCAGGCTGGAACCCCTCTTCTATCACAATGCCATCACCTATGAGAGACACGGCTTCAGCTATTTCGACGGGTATCTCCTGATGAAGCGGATTCACGATCTCTTCCAGCCGGGGGGGGGTCTCTACCAAAAGCTCGACGGCAGCACCCCCTTCCGCATGCCCGAGTTTGCCCGGTCTGTGAGGGGTCGAAGCTGGGCCATCCATGACGGGATCCTTCTGGATGTTCAGGATGACCTTCTGGCGGAAGGATGGGTCTCTCCGGTCATGTACCGCATGGTGGGGAAACCCCGGGGGATGGTTACCTACCCCGATCCGGTCTACTAACGCCCCTGTAGAGCCTCCCCTTTCCCACGTTTGCTCTGAGATCGTTCTGTTGGCCTGCTCGCCTCAGGTTCGGCCTTTCGAACGGACACCTCTTAGCAGAACTATCAAAATGAACTTGACACGAACCTTATTCAAAGACGTGCCTGAGAGATATTGATCCGGCCCGCAAGAGAGAAGGCAAGCAAGGGGTAGTTTAAGGATAAGGCTGGGTCTCGGTATCTCTCCACCCTGGATGCAAAGGGCCCAGAATAAGGGACTCTGTCACTGGCAACGACACGAAGGGAGGAAGAGGACAGGTCGGGATTTTGAAGTTCTCAACTGTTCTCAACACGAAGAATAGCTAGTGCCCATCCAGATATGGGTAATTATCTGATATCGAGGTAAAAATGGGCATTCCGAGTGGACAGATTTCTCGTCATCCCGCTATGAATTGGTATCCCCATACCGAAAACGGCAAGAACGAGGAAAGGAGCCCTCTCGAAATGCGCAAGAAACAACAGGATCAACTGCCCCTGGTAATGAGCGAGATGGATCACTCCGGGACAGAAGAGCTGAAACGAATCAGCCAAATCATGGATCAGCACCCTATCATCTCCGAAATGGTCTGGCAAGATCTTGCATAGCGAGGACAGAAGCATGAGAGCGAGGCTCACGGCATGAGCGCCGAGCAGGCGATCCGTGCTGTGATCGTGAAGCAGACGGAGGGGTCCAGTTACGAGCACCTGGCATTTCATATTCTGGACTCACGCT
>JAFGPH010000372.1 GCA_016926135.1 Deltaproteobacteria bacterium | reverse complement strand
GATGGTGATATTGTCCTTTGCCCTGGAGAGCCACTGCAGAAACACAGCCTCGTTTTCACGGAACTGGGAGGTTCCTTTTTCCGTGTCTCCGAGGAACAGGAGAAGGACTGCGCTGTCCTGCCTTTCCAGGGCGTCTACCATGTTCTCGGCAGCCAGGATGCTCCGGTAGTTCTCACGCAGGATCGCGTCGGTCGCCTTTCCCAGGCCGACCAGATTTGTCACGGCCCACACCACCACTAGTCCCATGATGGCAAAGGCCACGCCATATCCAATCAGTATTTTCTTTTTCAGCGTCACAGCACTTCCTCCGCCAAGCGGTCGCAGCAGGCACCCATCAAGAGAGCAATCGCTGTGCCACGATGCAACCAACAAGAATTCAATAGGTTATATGATTATCAAAGGAAAGGAGCCTTGAAATCTGAAAAGATGAGAAGGCCTGCACCTTGCAAGATGCAAGGCAGACTGCGATCAGAAGGAGGCTCAGATACCATATGCCTTTCTTCTGCGCCACAATGTTGCCTGGTCGATGCCCAGAACTTCGGCCGCCTCCTGGAGCGAGGAGGTACTGGCAAGGACCCTTCGAATATGCGTTTCTTCGATGGTGGACAGCGGTACCCTGTCACCGATGGCGGGTGTGTCGGCGGCGGGCGTGATGCTCTCAGGCAGGTCGTCCTTGCCGATCTCCGGGCCGCTGCCCAGGATCACGGCCCGCTCTATGGTGTTGCGGAGTTCTCGGACATTTCCCGGCCATGCGTAGGTGCTGAGTTTTTCCTCGGCCTCCACAGTGAAACTGCGGATCGACTTGTGATTGGTGCGGCAAAAGAAGATGAGAAAGTCCATGGCCAGCGGCATGATGTCTTCCGGCCGCTCCCGGAGCGGCGGCAGGGTGAGGCTGATCACGTTCAGGCGATAGAAGAGATCCTCCCGAAACCGGCCTTCAGCCACGCGCTTCTCGATTTCGGCATTGCTCGCCGCGATCACGCGCACGTCCGCCTTGCGCGGCTTCGCTTCGCCAAGGCGTTCATACTCCTTGTCCTGGAGGAAGCGAAGCAGTTTGGCCTGGACCGATGGGGCCATGTCGGCGATTTCGTCAAGGAAAAGCGTGCCCCCCTGGCAGGCCGCGATACGGCCCGGATGATCTCCGACGGCCCCTGTGAATGCGCCTCTGGCATGCCCGAAGAGCTCGCTTTCCAGCAGATCGGCCGGAATCGACGGGCAGGCCACCACGACCATGGGTCTGGCGGCCCTTGCGCTCCATTGGTGGATGCCCCGCGCAAACACCGACTTCCCTGTTCCGCTTTCTCCGCGAAGCAGGATCGTCGCTTCTGAGGGCGCGGCCTTCCTCGCCGTCTCGATCACCCTTTGCATGCCGGCGTTTCGACTCTGGAGCCGGGCCTCCGGACCCAGCCGAACCATGTTTTCTTTGAGCGCGGCAACCTGGGTTTCCAATTCCCGGACACGGCTGATCCGCCGGGTCAGGAGCTTGACCTGGTCGGGCGTAAACGGCTTCGCGATATAATCCGTGGCCCCTCGTCGCATGGCCTCCACCGCCGTCTCGATGGAGGCGTGAGCCGTGATGATGACGATCTTGGTCCACGAGGATCCGGACGCCAGGGTGGGAATCAGGTCCATGCCGCTTTCTTCGCCCAGTTTGAGATCCACGAAGGCCATGTCAAAGGATCGTCGCAGGGACTCCTCTATCGCGTCAGCGGGATTGCTCACCGCTATGACCGTATGCCCCTCAGCGACCAGGCAATAGGAGAGCGTTTTCCTGATGTTGGCATCATCATCCACTACCAGGATGTTCAGTGAAGTCGACTTGTGTGGATCGTCGGTCATCTGGGGGTCTCCAATCCTAAGCCCGAGACTATTCTAGGAGAACCTCGGGGCAAACACAATCGGATTCCCTGCCTTGCGGGATTCCCGACAAAAAGTTAGTCTGTGTCATCCTCAATTCTTGAGCGTGTTGGACACCGGTGCAAAGAGCCATGTCGAGCCGACCGAAGATCTTCGAATTCCTGGGCCTCAAGAGGGGGGTACTCGCCCTTCTGGGAATGGTCATCCTGGTGGGGATGGGAGAGAAGATGGCGGAGAGGTTCCTCCCCATCTATATCCTCGCCCTGGGCGGCGGGGCCATGGCCGTGGGGCTCCTGAACGGGCTGGACAACCTGCTGAGCGCCCTCTACTCGTTTCCGGGAGGGTATCTGAGTGACCGGCTGGGGTACAAGAGGGCCCTGTTGGTCTTCAACCTGGTGGCCATGACCGGCTACCTGGTGGTTATCCTCGTACCCCACTGGATTGCGGTGATCCTGGGGAGCGTGCTTTTCCTCTCGTGGAGCGCTATCTCCCTTCCCGCCTCCATGGATCTCATCTCCAGGGTCCTGCCCCCCGCGAAGCGAACCATGGGGGTTTCCATGCACTCCCTGGTCCGGAGGATCCCCATGGCCCTGGGTCCGGTGGTGGGCGGCAGCCTCATTCAACTGTACGGCACGATGACGGGCATCCGGCTGGCCTTCGGGGTGGCCCTTCTGATGGGCGCAATCTCGCTGGTCATGCAGCAGGCCCTCCTCGAAGGGGCGAAGGAAAGGCGCACGGCCGGGGAGGCGGAGAGAAACCCGTTCCGGCTCCTGGGCCTCATGAGCCCTTCCTTTCGGAACCTCCTCGTCTCCGACATCCTGATCCGGTTCTGCGAGCAAATCCCCTATGCCTTTGTGGTGGTCTGGTGCCTGCAGGAGGCCGGGGTCACACCCATCCAGTTCGGCATTCTGACGACGGTGGAGATGGTGACCGCCATGCTCGTCTATGTGCCCGTGGCCTACCTGGCGGACCGGGGGACCAAGAAGCCCTTTGTGGTGATCACCTTCGGCTTCTTCACCCTGTTCCCCCTGGCCCTGCTTTTCAGCCGGTCCTTTGGGGTCCTGCTCATCGTATTCATCCTGCGGGGCCTCAAGGAGTTCGGGGAACCCACGCGAAAGGCTTTGATCCTGGACCTGGCCCCGGAGAGGAAAAAGGCCGGCATGTTCGGGGCCTATTACCTGGCAAGGGATGTGGTGGTCTCCTTGGCCGCCTTTGGAGGGGCCTTCCTCTGGAGCCTCTCACCTGCGGTGAACCTTCTTGCGGCATTCGGGTTCGGGGTGGTGGGGACGCTTTGCTTCGCGCTCTACGGCAAGGACCTGAGTTCAGATCCGAATACCCGTTGAATGAAGACGGTCTTCAAAGTATATTCAGGCCGGTTCGATCCTTGCACAGCGAACCGGCCGAGAGCTTATTCAGAAGGGAAAAAAGCGACAAATCCCCCCCGCCCCCCTTTGCCAAAGGGGGAGGATCCTTATTGCGGATACGCTTTAAAAGGAGACATGAGATGAGTCTGCATACCCTGCTTCTGGAGAGATCTGCCAGGGGAAAACCCGTGAAGGTCGGCGTCATCGGCGCCGGCAAGTTCGCTTCCATGTTTCTGAGCCAGGCGCGGATTGCCCCGGGTATCCAGGTGGTGGGAATCGCCGAGCTTCAGCCGGACAAGGCGGCCGACAATTGCCTCAAGGTGGGCTGGCCCCGCGGGTCCACCGCCTTTGCCGAGAAGGCCGACGCGATCAACGACGTGGCCGCGAAGGGGGTCACGGCGATCACCCCGGATGCCCTGGAACTGATCCGGTCCGACTGCGAGGTGATCCTGGAGATCACCGGCAACCCGGAGGCGGGCACGCTCCATTCGGTCGAGGCGATCAAGGCAGGCAAGCACCTGGTCATGGCCAACGTGGAGACCGACTGCTTGGTGGGACCCCTTCTGGCGGAGATGGCCGGGAAAGAGGGGGTGTGCTTTTCCATGGCCTATGGGGATCAGCCGGCACTGATCATGGAGCTGATCGACTGGGCCCGCACCGTGGGCTTCGAGGTGGTCTGCGCCGGAAAGGGCACCCGGTACCAGCCGCACTATCATGACTCCACCCCCGCAACGGTCTGGACGTTCTACGGCCTTTCCGAAGAGATGGTGGCTACCGGAGGCTACAATGCCCAGATGTTCAACTCCTTCCTGGACGGCACCAAGAGCGCCATCGAGATGTGCGCCGTGGCCAACGCGGCAGGGCTTCAGCCGATGGAGGGGGGCCTGAAATTTCCCCCGGTCGGCATCCATCACCTGCAGGATGTGCTGAAGCCTGAAAGGGACGGCGGCATCCTGCCGTATGCCGGTACCGTGGAGTGCGTGGCGAGCGAAGACCGCTTCAACGCACCCGTGCACGACGACCTGCGCTGGGGGGTGTATGTGGTGCTGGGGGCCCCCACGGATTACGTGAAGCGCTGCTTTGCCGAGTACGGCATGAAGACCGACAAGATCGGCGCCTACACGGCCCTCTACCGGCCCTATCACTTCATCGGCCTGGAGCTGAACGTGAGCATTGCCTCGGTGGCGCTGAGGAGAGAACCCACCGGCACCAGCCGCTACTTCATGGGCGATGTGGCGGCCACGGCCAAGAAGGACCTTTACCCTGGGGAGGTCCTGGACGGGGAAGGGGGATTCACGGTGTTCGGTACCTTGCTGCCGTCGGCGGAAAGCCTTTCCCGCGGTGTCCTGCCCATCGGGCTTTCGAGCAGGGCGAGGATCGTCAGGCCTGTAGCCAAGGGGGAGATCCTGAGCTATTCGGACGCGGAGGCGGACGCCTCCACTGTGGCCTACCGGCTCCGGAAGGAGATGGAAAAGCGGTCCGGGCAGGGGGATTTTCGTCCGCATAAATTCAAGACGGAGACATAACCCTGCCGGAGATGGAGCGCCTGATTCCTACCCCCGGATCGCGCTTCCCAGCTCGAAGATGGGCAGGAACACGGAGATCATCATGAGGCCGATCATGCCCCCCACGATCACCGTGATGATGGGGTTGATGAGGGCTACGATGGACCGGATCGTCGCCTCCACCTGGTCGTCGTAGAAGTTGGCCGCGCTCTCCAGCAGGTCCCCCAGGTTCCCCGTCTCCTCGCCCGAGGAAATCATCTGGATGATGATGTCCGGGAAGAAACCGGTCTTCGTAAAGGCCCCGGCGACGCTGGCTCCCCGTTCAATGGCCTGAGCGGCCTGAAGGATTCTGGCTTCCAGGTATTTGTTGTAGCCGGCGCTTGCCACGAGGTTGAGGCTGTCGAGGATGAGCACTTCACTCTGGGTGAGCACGGCAAAGGCCCTCAGAAACTTTCCCATGGATCCCTTTTTCATGAGATTCCCGAACAGGGGCAGGCTCAGCTTGTATTTGTCCCAGTAGTATCGGGTGGTCCGGTTCTTGAGGACGAAGATCACCGCCGCCATGATGACGGCCGCGCTGATCAGGATCCAGTGAATGTTGTTCGAGACGAAGTGGCCTGAGGCGATCATCAGACGCGTGGGGAGGGGGAGCGGCCGGTCGCCGAAGGAGGCGAACATCTTCTGGAAGGTGGGTAGGATCTTGAAGACCATGAGAAAGAAGACGATCGCCAGGAAGCCCAGCATGAACAAAGGGTAGGCGACGGCGGACTTCAGCTTGCCTTTGGTCTCAGCGGTCTTCTCCATGTACTGGGTGAGCTGTTTGAGGGTGCGGTCGAGCCTCCCTGTCGCCATTCCGGCCTTCACCATGTTCACATAGATGGCGTCGAAGACCTTGGGAAACTGGGAGATCGCGTACCCGAAGTCCACACCGCTCTCCACATCTTTTTTGACCTTTCGGATGATGGTGAGCAGGCCCCGGCTGAGGGACTCCTTGGAAAGGCCGTCCAGAATGCGAACGAGGGGCAGATTGGCAGCCACCATGGCCGAGAGCTGGCTGGTGAAGATCAGGAGCGCCCCGTAGTTTACGCCCCCCATGGCTATGCCTCCCCTCCGCAGACCCGGATGATCTCTTCCACCGTGGTGACCCCCCGCTCCACGGCCCGCCGGCCCGCATGGAGCAGGGTGGTCATGCCCTGGCCGGCGGCCAGTTTCTTCAACTCGCCTTCGCTGAAATCCTTGCTCACGATCAGGTCCTTGGCCTCCTGGGTAAGGTTGAACATCTCAAAGAGCGCCCTTCGGCCGAAGAAACCGGTGCCCCTGCACTTGGGGCAGCCCTTCCCGATGGAGTACTCCCGGTCCTCGGAGATCTCCAGACCCAGTTTTTTCAACCGGCCCTCGGTGACGCCGACCTCCCGGAGTCGCTCCATGACGACCTTGGGCTCCACATAGATGCGGCAGTCCTCGCAGATGGTGCGGTAGAGCCGCTGGGCTATGGCCAGGCTGAGGGCCGAAGCCACCATAAAGGGATCCACCCCCATATCGGTGAGCCGGATGATGATGCCCACCGCATCGTTGGTGTGGAGGGTGCTGAAGACAATGTGGCCGGTGATGGCGGCCCGGATGGCGATCTCGGCGGTATCATGGTCGCGGATTTCGCCGACCATGATCACATCCGGGTCCTGCCGCAGCATGGTCCTCAAGCCGGCTGAAAAAGTCAGCCCGATCTTCTCGTTGGCCTGCATCTGGTGGATGCCGGGGATCTTGTACTCTACCGGGTCTTCCACGGTGAGGATATTGATGTCCGGGGAGTTGATCATGGAGACGCAGGCATAGAGGGTGGTGGTCTTGCCGCATCCGGTCGGACCGGTGAGCAGGATCATGCCGTAGGGTGCGGTGATCTTCTCCAGGAGGAGTTCCACCTCGCTGTCCTCCATCCCGAGCCGGTTGATGTCGGTGATGATGGCCTCCTGTTCCAGGAGCCGGAGCACCACCTTTTCCCCGTGAACCGTGGGGTAGGTGGAAACCCGCACGTCGACGGTCCGGTCACCCACCGTGACGGTGAAGCGGCCGTCCTGGGGCAAGCGCTTCTCAGCCACGTTCATCTCACAGATGATCTTGAGACGCGAGACGATTTCGGCCTGGAGATAATCGGGCAGGGCCGCGTTTTCATGGAGCACGCCGTCGATCCGGTTCCTGACCACCAGAAAGTGCTCGGTGGGCTCGAAATGGATGTCGCTTGCACGCTCGGTCAGGGCCTTGTTGATGAAGTAATTCACCATGTCCACGATGGGAAACCCGGTGACTTCTTCCACGGTGAGATCCTTTCTTCCGATCTCCACGTTGATGCTGGCCAGATCCAGGGCCGTGGTGGATATCGTGGTCTTGTAAACCCTGGCAATGGCCTTCTTGATGGTTTCCGGGGTACTGAAGCAGACGGGTTTCACCGGCTTGCGGACCAAAAGGGCCAGGGCGTCCACGGCCAGGATGTCGGTGGGGTTCGCCATCACGAGCGGGACGTATCGCCCCGCGCTTTTTCCGTCTTCCTCCTTGATGGAAAGGGCCAGGCACTTGCGCGCCACCTCCTCGCTGATGGCGGTTTTCTCGTAGCGCTTGACGAGTTCGTCATCCGACTCCACGAAGGGGATCTTGAAGTGTCCGATCAGGGTATCCATCCCGCCTCTTCGGTAATAGAGGGCCTTCTTGGCCAGGACGTCGAAAGGGGTGATGGCGGTGGTTTTCACTTCATCCACGAACTGACGCAGCTCCTCCTCGGAGATGACGTCGTTCTTGTGAAAGAGATAGAGGAGGTTGGTAGGCCGGATCCGGTAAGCGGGGACCTTGATCGGGACCTCGGGAAGGGGGGGAGCAAGCGGCGTCTCCCGCAGGGCCTCTTGCTCTTTGGCGGTGAAGGGCGCGGGAACTTGCTCGGTCTTGATTCCCTTCAGGGAGGGCGGGGGCGGGGAAAGCGTGGATTCCTGAATCTCCGTCGCGGGGCTCTCGGCCTTTACGCGCAGTTTCTTGGACAGAAGCTCGATTCTGCTCTCCAGTTTGTCGGGCTGGACTTCACCGGAGGAGATGATCGTGGCGGGCCCCGGCGGAGACACAAAGGTCCGCGTGCCCCACTCCCCTGAGGGTTCGCCGGTATCGGCGCCCCGCCCCGGGGAGGTCTCCCCGCCGATGAGGGTGGCATAATCCGGATGCTCGGTTTCCGGGAGGACCGTCCTGCCTTCAACCACAGGGGGGGGCGGGGACTCGATACGCGAATCCGAAGGATCGGCCAGGTTGAGCGTGAGAATCATCCTGCCGATATCGATTCGGTCTCCCTCTTTCAGCCTCTTGTTGGAGACCTTCCGACCGCCCACCTTGGTCCCGTTGGAACTGTTGAGATCCTGGATCAGGTAGTCCCCATCCGGCATGCGTATGATTTCGGCGTGATACCGGGAGACCCGGTCGTCGTTGAGGATAATGTCATTGTCGGAAAGGCGACCGATCTTGGTGAGCCTCTTTTCAAGAGAAACAAGGGTCCTCGTTCCGTTCTGCGGATTGAAGATGACGATGTGAGCCATGGGGCGCCTCCTTTACCATGACTATCCATCCACGGCGCAGCGAAACCCAATATTGCGCGCCTTGGATGCGGGGCCGGCAAAGAACCGAAAGGCGTTTCTGCAATTGAAGGAGATGGTGTCCCATGCCCCTCCCCGTATGACTCTTTTCTGCCCCTTCTTGGGCCCCTGTGGGTTCTGCGAGGGACTCGAACCATAATATTTTTCCTCGAACCAGTCCGCGCACCATTCCCACACGTTCCCGATCAGGTCCTGGCAGCCGTACGCGCTGGCTCCTCCCGGAAACCGGCCGACCTGAGAGGTCTGATTCATCGTGTAGTCCACATTGGCCTTGCCGGCGGCAAATTGGTTGCCCCAAGGGTAGATGAAGCCTTCCGGACCCCTGGCTGCCTTCTCCCACTCCGCCTCCGTGGGGAGGCGCTTGTTGGCCCACTGCGCATATGCCTCCGCTTCCTGCCAGGATACCCCCACCACCGGCTGAAGGGGGTGATTGAACTGCGGGTCGGCCCAGTGCGGGGGTTCGGGGCATCCGGTCTCCTTCACGAACCTGCGGTAGGACTGGTTGGTGACCGGGAACTTGTCGATGTAGTAGGTGTTAAGGAGCACACGATGGCGGGGCTTCTCGCTTTCATTCCGGCTTTCCTCCACCCGGCTGCCCATCCAGAAGTGCCCTGCGGGGACCATGATCATGTCCACGACGCTCTCCGGGGTGGGTTTTGGCCTGGGTTCGGCCTCCGGCCCCTGGGTGGGGAAACCGGCCACTGTAGCCCCATCCAGCCGGGTGGCGCCCTCCGGCATCGGCCCAGCCTCCAGAGCGGTCCGGCTGGCGGCCTTCGGAGAGACCTTCCGGGTCAGCAGGGCTTCCCGGAGGTCTTCGAAGAAGCTGAGGATGCTGCCGTAGCGCTGGTTGGGGTCGGAGGCCATGGCCTTGGAGAGGATCCCATCCACCTGGGTGTTGAGTTTGGGGTTCAGCTTGCTCGCCATGGTGAGCTTCGGCAGTTCCCCGGTAAGCATCTCGAAGGACATGACGCCTACGGCGTAGATGTCCGCCCGCTGGTCGATCTCTCCGCCGCGCTTCTGTTCCGGAGCCATATAGTTCGGGGTGCCGGCCCCGCCCAGGCGGGTGATGTTTCCCATTCCGTCGGCCAGTTTTGCAAGACCGAAGTCCACCAAATAGACATCTTTCTGAAGGGTCATCATGATGTTGGCAGGCTTGATGTCGCGGTGAAAGGTCCCCTTGCGATGGGCATAATCAAGTCCCTCCGAGACCTTCCCGAGGATCTCCAGCGTCTCCCCGATATCCCGCTTGGGGTCCTCCTCCAGCCAGTCGTAAAGGCTGAAGCCGTCGATATACTGCATGGTCATGTAGTAGATGTCATCGAGCCTGCGGATGTCGTAAACGCGGATGATGTTGGGGTGATTCAGCATCAGGCTCACCTTGACCTCGTTGATGAAACGGACAAGGGCCTCCTTGTGCTTCACAAAGGCCGGGAGGAGGGTTTTCAGGGCCACCACCTGGGCCAGGATGTTGTCCCGGACCTTGTAGACAACCCCCATTCCTCCTTCACCCAGGACTTTGATCACTTCATACCGTTCGTCAATCAGATCTCCGACGCTGAATTTGCTCATGAACCCTCTGGGTTAGAAGTCAAGCAGGGTGGCTGCAAGACGACGGGGAATACGCGGAGCGGCAAGCCGAAGACCATCCGCCTCGGTCCTTGGATCATGCATCGGAACCCACATCGTAAAAGCGGACCAGCACGAGACTGATGTTGTCTTTGCCCCCCTTGTCATTGGCGGCGCGAACCATTCGGTTTCCCAACTCGCTCAGGGCGCCTGCCGGATCGGTCCGGGTGATCGCCAGAAGTTCCTCATCCGTCAGCATGTCTGAGAGACCATCCGAGCAGAGGAGGAAGAGATCCCCCTGCCGAAGTTCTATGGAGGAAATGTCCACCCTGGCGGACTCGGCAATGCCCAGGGCGCGGTTGATCACATGGCGCTGCGGATGAAGTCTCGCCTCCTGCGGGGTCAGGGTCCCTTTGCGGACCTCTTCCATGACCAGCGAATGATCCTCCGTGACCTGCTGGATGGTGTCGTTCCGGATGAGATAGACGCGACTGTCACCGATGTTCGTGATGATGGCCGCTTGCCTGTCCACCAGCAATCCGACCAGGGTCGTGCCCATGGCCGCGTTCCGCTCGTCTTTCAGGAACTCGCTGTAAACGCTCCAATTGGCCAGAGAAACGGCGGCGAGGAAGCGGTTTTCCTCCAGACTGTATTGGTCTTGCGGTTTGATGGGCCAGGTGATGTCTTCGGTTCTGGATTCGGTGATGAACCGGTTCACCGTCTCCACGGCGATGCGGCTGGCAATGTCTCCCTTGGAGAGTCCTCCCATGCCGTCCGCGACCAGGAAAACCCCCTCCTGATCATTGGCAAGGAGGGAATCCTCGTTCAGTTGCCTCACCTGACCGGTGTCGGAAGCCGCAAAGGACTCGAAGCGCATATTCAGCCCGCCGTGTGGATGGTTTGAGGAGACATTCCAAAATCAGAAAGAACCAAAATTCCTCAAAATTGTCAAGGCCCTTTCACGGAACGGCCTTCCTGTTTCCGGATCGGGTAGAACCTCTGAAGCTCGCTCAGCCGACGGGAATATTCCTTTTGGTACAGAAGCTCCCCGTGCCGACGCATCTCGGCCGCCAGGGCATTCACATGCGGTGAAAGGTCAATCCCGTAGCGGTTTTTCCCCTTCTTCTCGGCGTCATGAAGAATCAGCAGGCAATAGTAGGATACGAGCACCCGAAGAGAGCCGGACCGTCGAAAGAGATAGGCCTGTCCCCCCAGGGTGTTGAGGAAAAGCCCGGCATAGGAATAAAGAATCTCCGGAGAGGGCCGCACCTCCTCCGGGTCCGGGCACCGGTCCCTGAGGGTGAGCCACTGGTAGAAGGTCTGCAGATTCGCTTCCAGGGTAGATGCCTCGTTCAGCAGGATTTCCCGGATGAGCCGGAGATCCCTGCCTTCCAGGCGCCGGAAGAAATGGAAGGCATTGCCTGCCAGAAGCTCGGTGTCCAGCCCTTCACCGGCGGGCGCCGGCGGATGCGCCGCGAGTTTCTCGGTGATCCCCCTGAACCAGGCATGGGTGTCCGGCCGTTCCTCGATCTGTCTCACATAGGGTTTCCGGTCCAGGTAACGGAAAAACTCCCGAACCTCTTCCCGTACCTTTTGGCAGTCAGCCACTCCATCCCCTTCCCTTGCTTCATCGCCGGACCCTTCCTGTTGCACCGGCTCGACCCGGGCGGGCATCTGGGCCTCCACCTTCGGGCCCGGTCCCTTCGGGGGAAGAGCCGCTTCTTTCTCGCCGGCGGGCCGGGACTCGTCCCTCACCGAATCCTTTCCCAGGAAATAGCCGGCCACCATCGCCAGAACCGCCACTGCCAGGATCCAGAACCACGGGGTCGAGCGTCTCCCTTTCCTTTTCATGTTTCTTCCCTCTCCTCGATCTCGGGGACCGGCAGGCGGAGTTCCACCGTGGTACCCCTCTGAGGCTCACTCAGAATCCTGATTTCGCCGTGGTGGTTTGTGATGATCTGATGGACCGTGGTGAGCCCCAGGCCTGCGCCCCTCGTCTTGGATGTGAAGAACGGGTCATAGACGGCATCCAGGTCTTCGCGCGGGATCCCGCACCCGGTGTCCTTCACCTGAATCACCAGGCGCCGCCGCTCCTGCCGAACCCCCAGCCGAAGGGTGCCCCCGTTTGGCATGGACTCCACCGCATTCTCGATGACATGAGACAGGGCGAGGTGCATCTGATGTCTGTCCATGTCGATCCTGGGCAGTTCGGGCGGGATCTCCTTCACGATCCGAATTCCCTGCCGCGCGGCTGCGGGTTCAAACCCCTGCAACGCCTTTTGCACAACCGGCTCCACCCGCTTCAGGCCGAGGGAGGTCGCTTGCACCTTGGCCAGTTGCTGTACCTTTTGCACAAGGTTCTCCAGGCGGGTCGTCTCCTCCAGGATGATATCGATATATTTGCCCAATCGGTGCCCGCTTCCCAGCTCCTTGCGAATCCGCCGGGTGAATCCGCCGATCATCGTGACCGGATTTCGAATCTCGTGGGCGACCCCCTGAACCAGGTTCCCCAACCCCGCCAGACGCTCCGATCGGATCAGCTTCTCCTCGGTCTTTTTCAGTTCTGCGACCGTGAGTTCGAATCGCTCCGCCAGGAGCTGATAGAGGTGGGCGTTGTCCATGGCCACGGCGATCTGCTGGGACAGGGCGGTTAAAAGTTCCAGGTCGTGACGGGTAAAGGGCTTCCCCTGTCTCTTGTTGAGAACCTGGACGGCGCCAATGGTTTTGTCCCGGAGGAGGAGGGGGACGCAGATCATGGAGCGGGTCGTGAAGCCCGTGATTTTGTCGAACTTGTCACTGAATCTCTTTGAGCGGGCCACGTCCTGAATGATTTTCGGCTTTCGGGTCCGGACCACAAGTCCTGCCACCCCCTCCCCCATCTTGAGGGTCAGGGACCTCACGGGGCCCTTCTTCTCTCCCCTGGCAAGCCTGACGGTAATCTCGTTCTTTGCCTCATCCAGCTCGTAGATGGTGCTGGCCTCGGCATCCATGAATTCCTCCACCCATCTCATGGCATTGTCGAGCACCACCTCGATATTTAGGGATGAACTGATGAGAGCGCTGAACTTCAGAATGGTTGCAAGTTCACGAACGCGGATGTCCTCAGGGTTCCGGTCCCTCAAATCGGCACCGCCTGTCAGGGGAAGATGGTGTACAGGAATTCTACTCCGGAACAGGCGCGGTGGCAATGAAAACCGTTCCGCAGGGGAACGCGAAATTCGGAGTGCGGAACGCGGAGCAGGAAGAACGTGAAGGAGAGAGAAAAGCGCAAAGGGCATGGGTCAGGAAGTTTAAAAGGTTCATACGATCTCCAGCATCTCCGCAAATCGCAAGGAAGTCCCAAGCGGGGGCCCTAACGGTTCTGCTATTTGAGAATTGCCCCGGCGATGGTATAAGACAATCCCATAGACTCCAAGACAGGTGTGCACGCATGAGGATCCTCTTGACCAACGATGACGGCATTTATGCGCCCGGGCTGATGGCGCTCTATCAGGAATTGAAGACGGATTTCGAGGTGTTTGTGGTGGCGCCGGAATCGGAGATGAGCGCCGT